>NZ_JABFBC010000003.1 GCF_013093415.1 Halovulum dunhuangense | reverse complement strand
TGACGGTTCTGCGAAAAAATTTCACCTAACGCCGCGTCAGCCCGCCGGGCTCCCGCCCCAGGCCGCCCAGCAGCGCCAGCAGCCCCGCCAGCGCGCACATCGCGATGGGAAAGGTGGTGAAGAAGCCAAGCCCGAACGCCCCGTACATCGCCGCGGCAGACGCCAGAAGCAGCCCCGCCGCCCAGTAGGGCCTGAGCACCGCCATCGCGCCCCCGGCGATCGCCAGCAGCGGCGCCAGCACGCCGGCCGCCTTCAGCAGGTCCGCATTCTCGGGCGAACGCAGCGCGCGGGGCAGATCCCCCTGCACTTCCGTCCCCAGCCAGCCGGTAAGGGCCAGCCAGCCCGACACCGAAACCCCCAGGATCAGGCCCAGGATCCCGCCGATCACGCCCAGCATCACCGCCGCCTGTTTCATCCCCTGCCCTTTCTCACAGCACGAATCCGCCCACCTCGGGCGCGTGGCAGACCACGCGCGACAGCGGCGGCAGCGCGTCGGTCGCGCTCAGGATCACCAGCCGCCCGGCCGCGCGTTCCTCCGGCGTGCAGATCGCCCCTTCGGTCACCGTGTAGCCGCGCCCGCGCAGGCAGGCGGTCAGCCGCTCGAGCCGGACCCGCGCATCCGTCGCGACCGAGGCGGCGCGGATCTGCGCCTGGCTCATGGAACCCGAGACACCCGCCACCTGCAACTCGCAGGCGCCCAGGTCGTCCGCACGCGTCGCGGCCGGCGTCGCCTGCTTCCACACCACCGGGGTGAAGTCGCGCAACGGGCCGGGCGCGGGCGGGCCACAGGCCGCCAGCGCCGCAAGTCCGATCAGGCCCGCCCGCATCCTCAGACGACGACCATGCCGCGCGCCACCGGGTCGAGGCAGCGGATACGCTCCAGCGGCGGCAGCACGTCGGGGGCCACCACCAGCGAGCCCTGCCGGCGCAGGCTGTCGTTGCAGACGGGCAGCTCGGTCTGGATGTAGCCCTTGTTGGACAGGCAGCGCCGGACAAAGGCCGCGACCTGATCGGGGTTCGACTCGGCGCTGGCGGCGGCGATCTCGTCGGCGCTGGCATCGACGGGCAGGCCCCGGCCCGCCAGCTCGCATTCGTTGATGTCGTAGGCGCGCGTCACCCGCGGCGTGTTCGCCTTCCAGGTAAAGGGGGTGGTGGCGGTCGGCTCGACCACGCCCCCCTGCGGCGGAAGCAGCGCGTTCCCGCAGGCGGCGAGCGACAGGATCAGGGGCACGAGGGCAAGGCGGCGCATGTAATTCCTCCGGGGGCAAAGGGTTGGGTCACGGGCCCCGAGCATAACAAGCCCCGCGCCCCGATGAAGGAAAATCTGCCCGCCCGCGCCTTACAGACCCCAGACCGCCTGCGCGCCCTCGTCCCAGCCCAGCGTCCAGCGCGCACCGTCCGAGATCACGGGCCGCTTCATCACCGCGGGGTGCTCGCGCAGCTGGTCCTCGGCCTCGGAGGCCTTCATGAAATCGGAAAAGCCGCGATAGGTGGTCGAGGTGCGGTTCACCAGCCGGTCCCCGAATTCGGCCAGCAGCGGCGCCCATTCGGCCTCGGACAGCGGCTCCATCCGCACGTCGCGAAGGGTGACGACATGCCCCGCCCCTTCCAGCGCCTTGCGCGCCTTTCGGCAGGTGTCGCAGGTGGGCAGGCCGTAGAGGGTAAGGTCGGTCATGGGATGGCTCCGTTCCCCGCTTTCGCGGGGATCACAGGGGTTGGGGTTGCGGGGGGCGCTGTCACCCCCTTCCCCAGCTGTCACCCCGGCGAAAGCGGGGGTCAAGGGGCATCGCCCCCTTGGCGGGGATGACGGGTGTCATGCAGCGCCATGCGCCGAAGCGTCCGGCCGGCGCGCGCGGTCGGCGCCGCGACCGTCCGGGGCCGCGGGCGCCGGCCCCGTCCGCGCGGCCCCTTGCTCAGGGCAGCGTGATCTCGCCGGTAATGGCGTTGGTCTCGGTGCCGTCGGGGCCAGGGCCGGTGGTCTGGAACGCGCCGCCGCCGCTGGATCCGAGATACTTGCCGCTGCCGCCCTCCAGCGTCCAGGTGCCGGTGGTGGCGCCCGTCTCGGCGACGGCGGTGGCGGCCCAGCCGATCACCATGTGATCGCCGCCCTGGTCGGTATAGACGCATTTCCCCCCGCCCGAGACGGCGCCCTGCCGGAACTCGATCACGCCGAAACAGGGGCCGGCGGCGCCGTTCATCGGGTTCTCGGGGTCGGCGGTCAGCATGGCCGTGTACTGGCTCATGTTGTGGACCACCACATGCCCGTCGGAGACCTGGTAGGCGATCGAGGTCTCGGTCGCGGTGCCGGTCGCGGGGGCGTTGAAGCTGGCGGCCGGGGCAAGCCCCGCGGCCCCGGCCCAGAAGGCGGTAACGAGAAGCAGTCGTTTCATCGGACCCTCCCATGCATGAAGATGCGCGCAGGGTAGCGGAGAGGGGTGGGCCGCGCCTTGACGGAAGTCAGGGGGGGGGTGGGTTTTGTGGGGGTGAGAGAGGGCGCGCTTGCCGGAGCTTGTGACCCCACCAGAGCCTGTCACCCCCGCCAGAGCCTGCCACTCCCGCCAGAGCCTGTCACCCCCGCGAAAGCGGGGGCCTCGCGCCGTGGATCCCCGCTTTCGCGGGGATGACAGGGAGGCTACCCGACGCGATTAAGTGTAACGCTTCGCCGTTTCCTTCAAACGCTCGGAGTATTGAAAAATATCATCGAGACCCGAAATCGCGATGCGCTCTTCGGTCTCCCCGTCAAACAAGCCAATATACTTTTGTGAACGATTAAAATGAAGTCGCGCTAATGGCTTGCGGTTATTGTCATCAACGAGAATGGCGCAATACGACTTGGCATCCCGCAAACCAACTCGCTTGGAGTCTATTACCGCTCGAACAATAGATTTTATCGTCAACATTCCCTCGATTTCTTCTTGGGTCGTTACGATATCGTCCACCGGCTCAACGGCTTCGACCGAGTTTTCAGAGTCCACAAGTTCCGAGCTTTGAAGCGCAGACGAAAGACGCGCTTGCACAGCGTCTCGCACAACTTCTCGGAAAGCAGACTTGATCGCGCCACCGACTAGATCGCGGACCTGAGCCGTGAGGCGACCATCATGAACAACACCCGCGACAAGCCTAACCAATTCATCGCTGGGCGTCTCCATTTGTTCGAGTAACATTGCCTTCACGGCAGAGACGTATTTGAGGCGCTCCGCTGTTGCCATGATATTGGCCATATCGAAAGCCGATTTCTCGAATTTCCGAAGTTCTACAAAGGCGCTCGGGTTGACGTCCAATATGTCAAACACGAAAAACGGTCGCTGATCTAGCTTATTGGGCTCCTCTAGGTCAGTGTAGAAACGGTACTCTCGCCCGTTCGTCAGAAGTGCAAATTTTGCGTCAGTAACAGTGAAATATCGAAAAAGCTGCGAAAGATGGTTTCTTTCAAGCTTGGTACTTAGACCTTTGCATTCTATGAGAAATCGCATTTCGCCGTCAACTTTTACGGCATAGTCAACTTTTTCGCCCTTCTTGCCCACGGCGTCGGCCGTAAATTCCGGTATTACTTCCGCAGGGTTGAAAACATCATAACCTAGCGCCTGCAAGAATGGCAGTACAACCGAAGTCTTTGCGGCCTCTTCAGTCGCGATAGTTGCCGCGTGCTCGTTCACGCGGGCAGCGATAACCTTAATTGCTGGTTCCAATGCAGACATGAAATCACTCCCTGCTACCTTTACGATCCGTTATGGATCACCCCCTCAAATTCCCGCCATTCCCCCTTGCTCATGCCCGAGGTCTCCTGCGTGACCGTCTCTCCGGCCAGCATGCGGCGCAGGACTTCGACAGCCTTCCCCGAGAATTGGACACTATTGAGGCGGTAATCCTCGAAGGCGGCATAGGCCAGCGGCACCCAGTCCTTCGCGATCTCGCAGATCGTCTCGGCATAGACGCGGATCTCGTATTGCGCGTGCTTGTCGGCCCGCAGCCGCAGGAAGTGGAACAGGTTGTGAAGGTCGATCTTCCAGTACCACTGGGTGTAGATGTTGGCGGGCAGGTTCATCCGGGCAAGCTCCCGCGCCAGCCCCTGCTGGCCCTCCTGGCTCAGCATCGCCTCGTAATGGTCGTAGGAGCGCGTGGCGTCGCCCTTCAGCATCTCCAGCACGCGGGCGGCCTCCTCGCCCTCAAGCACCGCACCCCGGCCCTGGTTGTTGACCGTGCTCTGGGCGGCCAGCTGCTCGGGCGCGGGGATGTAGAACTCGCGGTCGAGGATCGAGTAGCGCGCCGAATACTCGTTCACGTTGGCCGTGCGGTGGCGGATCCACTGGCGGGCGACGAAGACGGGCAGCTTCACATGCAGCTTGATCTCGCACATCTCGAAGGGCGTCGAGTGCCAGTGCCGCATCAGGTAGTTGATCAGCCCCGCATCGTTCGAGACGTGCTTCGTCCCCGCCCCGTAACTCACGCGCGCGGCCTGCACGATGGCCGCGTCGTCGCCCATGTAGTCGATCACCCGCACGAAGCCGTGGTCGAGCACCTTGTGCGGCGTATAAAGCCGTTCCTCCATCGCGGGCACCGTCGCGCGGCGGGTGGGTGCGCTCCGGGCGCGCAGTTCCGCGATTTCGTCCTGTGCGTTGGTCCCGTCCGACATATCATCCCCCAAGGCCTGCCCGGTCTGCGATTCTGAGGTTCCAGTATCTTGCGCATCCGGGGTATAGGGCAACCATATATGGATGTAATAAAGGAGAGAGCGATGCCCCTGCGCTACCTGCACACCATGGTCCGGGTGAAGGACCTGGAAAAATCGCTGGCCTTCTACCGCCTGCTGGGGCTGGAGGAAACGCGCCGGATCGACAACGAGAAGGGCCGCTTCACGCTGGTGTTCCTCGCGCCCCCCGGCCAGCCGGAATGCCCCGTCGAGCTGACCTACAACTGGGACGGCGACGAGGGCCTGCCCTCGGACAGCCGCCATTTCGGGCATCTCGCCTACCGGGTGGACGACATCTATGCCACCTGCCAGCACCTGATGGACAATGGCGTGACCATCAACCGGCCCCCCCGCGACGGGCACATGGCCTTCGTGCGCAGCCCCGACAACGTGTCGATCGAGCTCTTGCAGGCCGGCGACGCCCTGCCCCCGCAGGAGCCCTGGGCCAGCATGGGCAATACCGGGCACTGGTGATGCGCCTGCCGCTGGCGCTGGCGCTGGCGCTTGCCGCGGGCCCCGCGCGGGCCTGCGCGCTGGCGCTGGCGCTGGTCGTGGATGTCAGCGGCTCGATCGATCCCGGCGAATACCGCTTCCAGGCCGACGGGCTGGCCGAGGCGCTGGTCCAGCCCGACGTGGCCGACGCGCTGGTGCAGCGGCAGGCGGCGCTGATGGTGATGCAGTTCTCGGGCGCGGGCGACCAGGCGGTGATGCTGTCATGGCAGCGGATGCTGTCTCCGCAGGCGGTGGCGACCTTCGCCGAGAACGTGGCCGCCATGCCGCGCCGCTGGTCGGGCGGCAAGACCGCCGTGGGCGAGGCGGTGACGGCGGCGCAGGCGCAGTTCGCGGCCGTGGCCGATTGCCCGCGCCGGGTCATCGACATCTCGGGCGACGGGATGACCAATGACGGGACGGGCACCATCGCCCCCCGCGCCGCCGCGCGCAGGGCCGGCGTCACCATCAACGCGCTGGCCATCGACCGCATGGGCGCAAGCGTGACGCAGTTCTTCCGCACCCAGGTCATCACCGGGCGCGACGCCTTCGTGGAAACCGCGCGCGGCTATTCCGACTACCCCGCCGCGATGCGCCGCAAGCTCTACCGCGAGATCGTGGTGCCGGCCTCATGAGGGCGCTGGCGCTCGCGCTGTCGCTGCTGGCCGCCCCCGCATCGGCCGAATGCCGGGTTGCGCTGAGCCTCGCGCTCGACGTGTCCTCCTCGGTCGATGCGGGCGAATACCGGCTGCAACTCGAGGGACTGGCCGGCGCGCTGGAGGATGGGGCCGTGCGTGCCGCCATCTTCCAGGTGCCCGGCGCCACCATCGCGCTTCAGGTCTATGAATGGTCGGGCCGCGCGCAGCAGGCGCTGATCGCCGACTGGGCAGAGATCCGCACCCCCGCCGATCTGGACCGGCTTGCCGCCAGCCTGCGCGGGCATGGGCGCAGCTTCTCGGGCGGGTCCACCGGGCTTGGCCCCGCGCTCGAATTCGGACGGCGGCAGCTGGGCCGGGCGCCGGACTGCACGCGGGACAAGATCGACGTCTCGGGCGACGGGCGCGGCAATGACGGCATCCCGCCGCAACAGCTCTATTCGCGGACGGATTTCGGCGACATCACCGTGAACGGCCTCGCCATCGAGTCGGACGACGCGGAACTGGGCCGCTACTACCGCTTCTTCGTGATGCGCGGCAGCGGCGCCTTCGTCGAGGTGGCGCGCGATTTCGACGATTACGCCCAGGCCATCCGCCGCAAGCTGATCCGCGAACTGGGCGAGCCGATGCTGGGCCTGAAATGACCGACCCCCGCGCGCTGGGCCGCGGCACCTGGGCGCTGGCGGCGGGCGAGACCATCGTCTGGGCCGGCCTCTACTACAGCTTCGCGGCCCTGCTTCTGACATGGGAACAGACGCTGGGCTGGCCCAAGGCGCAGCTGGCGCTGGGCCTGACCGGGGCACTGGTCATGGCGGCCCTCATGGCGCCGGTCTCGGGCCGGGTGATCGACGCAGGCCACGGCCGCTGGCTGCTGTCGCTGGGGGCGCTTGGCGGCGCGCTGGCGCTGGGGGCGCTGGCGCTGGTCCAGACGCCGGCCGCCTTCCTTGCCGCCTGGGCCGCCATCGGCCTGGCGCTCGGCGCCTGCCTCTACGAGCCCTGCTTCGCCTTCGTCACCCGCACCGCGGGGGCGCAGGCGCGGCGCGTCATCACCCGGATCACGCTGGCGGCGGGCTTCGCCTCGACCATCGCCTTTCCCGCGGGGGCCTATCTGGCGACCGTCATCGGCTGGCGCAGCACGGTGCTGGTCTTTGCCGCCGTCGTGGCGCTGCTCGGGGCGCCGCTTCTGCATCTGGGCGCGCGCTGGCTCGAACGCGGCGCCGACCCCGACACCCCGCGCCCCGGCCGGCAAGAGAACCGCGCGGCGCTTTCCGCAGCCCTCAGGCGGCGGCGCTTCTGGCTGATCGCGCTGGCCTTTCCGATCGTCGCGATCAATCACGGCATCCTCATCAACCACATGATCCCGATGCTGGTGGAACGCGGCCTGACTGCCACCCTTGCCGTCACCGCCGCCTCGACGGTCGGGCCGATGCAGGTCGCGGGCCGCGTCGCCATGACGCTTCTGGGGCGCGAGACCCCGGCGCGGCAATTGAGCCTGTTCGCCTTTGGCGGCATCCTTGTCGCGGGCGCGGCGCTGCTGATCGCGGGGGCAACGCCGGCGCTCGTCTTCGCCTTTGCCGCCACGCAGGGCGCGGGCTATGGCATGATCAGCATCCTCAAGCCCGTCCTGACCGCCGAGGCGCTGGGCCGGCAGGGCTTCGGCGCCATCGCGGGCTGGCTCGCCCTGCCCTACCTGGCGGGCTATGCGGCTGCGCCGCTGCTGGGCGCGCTGATCTGGGAATGGGGCGGATACGGGCTTGTGATCCGCGCCACCTTCGCCATGGCGGCGCTGGGACTTGTCGCCATCGCGGCCCTCGCCCGGCTGATCACCCGCGAGGAGGCCCGCGCCGCGGCGTGACGCCCGCGGCCGCGGGTTTGATCTGCGTCAAATCTCTGTGACACCCGAAGTGTAATTTATTAGTGACACATCGGGAGCCATCACATGCGCATCGTCCTCGTCCATCCCAACTACCATTCCGGCGGCGCCGAGATCGCGGGCAACTGGCCCCCGGCCTGGGTCGCCTATATCGGCGGCGCACTGAAAGCGGCGGGCTTTCCCGACATCCACTTCATCGACGCGATGACCAACGACCTGGACGACGCGGCGCTGGCGGCGGAACTTGCGCGGCTGCGGCCCGACGTGGTCGGCACCACCGCGATCACGCCCTCGATCTATGTGGCCGAGCGCGTGCTGGAAATCGCGCGCGACACGGTGCCCACGGCGCTGCGCATCCTGGGCGGCATCCACGCCACCTTCATGTTCAAGCAGGTCCTGTCCGAGGCGCCCTGGATCGACGTGATCGTGCGTGGCGAGGGCGAGGAGATCATCGTCAACCTGCTGCGTACCGTCGCCGAAGGCCGCTGGCCCGAGGACCGCGACCGCATCAGGGGCCTCGCCTTCCGCGACGGCGACACGATCCGCGCGACCCCCGCCGCGTCCACCGTGCGCGATCTGGACGCGCTCGCCCCCGACTGGTCGCTTCTGGAATGGGGCAAGTACATCTACGTCCCCCTCGGCGTGCGCGTGGCCATCCCCAACATGGCGCGTGGCTGCCCCTTCACCTGCTCCTTCTGCTCGCAATGGAAGTTCTGGCGCGACTACCGCGTGCGCGATCCGCTGAAGGTGGTGGACGAGATCGAGACGCTGGTGAACGAGCACGGCGTCGGCTTCTTCATCCTCGCCGACGAGGAGCCCACCATCAACCGCAAGAAATTCGTCCGCTTCTGCGAGGAACTGATCGCCCGCGGCCTGCCCGACCGCATCAAGTGGGGCATCAACACCCGCGTCACCGACATCATGCGCGACAAGGACCTGCTGCCGCTGTTCCGGCGCGCGGGGCTCGTGCATGTCAGCCTCGGGACCGAGGCGGCGGCGCAGCTGAAGCTCGACCAGTTCAACAAGGAAACCCGCGTCGAGCAGAACAAGGAGGCGATCCGCCTGCTGCGCGAGGCGGACATCTTCGTCGAGGCGCAGTTCATCGTGGGTCTCGACAACGAGACGCCCGAGACGCTGGAGGAAACCTTCCGCATGGCCTGGGACTGGCAGCCGGACCTGGCCAACTGGGCGATGTACACGCCCTGGCCCTTCACGCCGCTCTACCAGGAGCTGCGCGACAAGGTCGAGGTGTTCGACTTCTCGAAATACAACTTCGTCACCCCGATCATGGCGCCCGCCGCGATGAGCCGGGGCGAACTGCTCGACGGGGTAATGAAGAACTACCGCCGCTTCTACATGCGCAAGGCGCTGTTCCATTACCCCTGGCGCGGCACCGGCTTCCGCCGGCGCTACCTGCTGGGCTGCCTCAAGGCGTTCCTGAAGGCGGGCTTCCAGCGTACGTTCTACGATCTGGGCAAGGTCGGCTACTGGGGGCCGCAGTCGCGCGACAAGGTCCGCTTCAACTTCGACGAGACGCGCAAGATCGCGCCCGCCCAGCTCGAGGACTGGGAAGCGGCGGCCGACCGCGCGTCGCGCGCCCGCGCACGGCGCGAGGGCGCCAACGCCTGCGGCGCGGCCACGTTGCAGATGCCGCAGGACGCGGCCCTCTGACATGCCCGACGGCGGCGCGCATCACGGGCGGATCGGGCCCAACGCCGTGCTCCAGCTTCTGCCGGGGATGGAGGCGCGGCTCGGGCGCCGCCGCACCGCGCGGCTTCTGCGTGCGGCCGGCTACCCGGCCCCGCCCTCGGATGCCGCGATGATCGACGAGGCCGGCGTCGCCCGGCTTCACGCGGTTCTGCGCGCCACCCTCGGGGCCGAGGCGTCCCCCCTGCTGGCCGAGGCCGGGCGGCGCACCGCTTCCTATGTCATGGCCCATCGCATCCCCGCGCCGGCGCGGGGCCTGCTGCGCGCCCTGCCCGGGCCGCTGGCCGCGCCCCTTCTGGCGCGCGCCATCGCGCGGCACGCCTGGACCTTTGCAGGGTCGGGCCGCTTCGACATCCTGGGCCATGCCCCCCTCACATTCGAGATCGCGGCGAACCCGCTTGCCACCGGCCCGCGCTGTATCTGGCATGAGTCTGTCTTTTCCACGCTTTTCCAGTCTCTTGCGGGCCGCAGCTACCACGCGGTCGAGACCGAATGCCGTGGCCTCGGCGCCCCCGCCTGCCGCTTCGAAATCCGCCGCTGACCCCTTGCGTCACAGGGCGCGCGCGCCTATCTTCGTCGAGTCCCGCAAGGGACTATGGTGATAAACGCGCGTGCAATAAGCGGATCGGACCCGGGGGCGGTACCCGGCGGCTCCACCAAACTCCCACATTGGCGGGACAGCGGGGCCGAAACAGGATCGACGGACGTGTAAAGACGTTAGCTTTCACTCGGCAGGACGCCACCGTTACCGGCTCAAGCATGATAGTTGCCAATGACAACCGTGCTCCGGTCGCGCTCGCTGCGTAAGCAGTGCGCAAGATCGAAAACTAAGTCCTGATCTCTAGCAAGATCAGGCGGGGTTCGCAGGCACCTGGCAACAGAAGCCTGCACTTCCCTCTCCCTTGTCACATCCGGGCGCGCAAAGCGGGCCGTGCCCCCTTTTCACGCCTGTCGATATCACTATGGTTGGTCGAAATGCTGGAGGGGGTATCCACCATGACCCGTCGATTCCACTACGGGCAGCTCATGCACAAGGCACTCCGGGGCCTGATGGCCGAGGTGCTGTCCGATGTCGCGAAGCACGGCCTTCCCGGCAATCACCACTTCTTCATCACCTTCGACACCCGCCATCCCGGCGTCGACATTCCCGACTACCTGAAGCAGCGCTACCCGAAGGACATGACCATCGTGCTTCAGGACTGGTTCGACGGGCTGTCGGTGACCCGCGACCGCTTTGCCGTGACGCTGAATTTCGGCAACATGCCCGAGCAGCTGGTGGTCCCCTTCGACGCGATCCGCACCTTCGTGGATCCCTCGGTCGAATTCGGCCTGCGCTTCGACGCGACCGAAGACGATGACGACGAGGACGAGGACGACACCGACGATCCGCTGGCCGCCCTCGCGCGATCCGACGATCCCGGCCCCGAGGGCGACGACACGCCCCCGCGCGGGTCCGGCGACGTGGTCAGCCTCGACCGTTTCCGCAAGCACTGAGGGCTCAGTAGCGCCCGGTATCGAGCAGGTCCGAGCCGTCGAAAAGCCGCTCCAGCCCCTCGGCCCAGTAGTCCGCCACCAGCGGATGCGACATCAGGTATTCCGCCGTCACGCCGCTGTGGCGTTCCCCGGCCAGGGCGACCGCCTCGGCCCAGTCCTCGGCGTCGAAATCGCCGCGCCCGACCCACATCAGCGCCACCAGTTCGGCCTGCTGCTCGTCATCGAGCCCGTCGATCTCGTCGAACAGCTCGGCCTGGTCGGGATCGTCGGGGTCGGTCGACAGCGGCCCGATCTCGTCGGGGTCCGGCGGTCCGTCCTCTCCCGGCCCGCCCGTGGGCAGATCCTCGCGCGACATGTAGTTCCGCATCCGCAGGATCAGGTCACGCAGCACGTCTGCGGGAATCGTCAAATCGTCCATCGCTGCACCTCCATCGCTGAATGATCGTCGCCCCGGATTGAACACCGGGACCTTGACCCGCATCAATCGCATCTTGGATTCGCCCGGCCGCGGGCGGTATACGACGGTCGACAAATCGCAGCAGGAGACAGCCATGAGCGCGACCCGCACCGAATCCGACAGCTTCGGCCCGATCGAGGTTCCCGCCGACAAGTACTGGGGCGCGCAGACGCAGCGCTCGATCCAGAACTTTCCCATCGGCTGGGAAAAGCAGCCGGTGGCGATCGTGCGCGCGCTGGGCGTCATCAAGAAGGCCTGCGCCGAGGCGAACATGGCGATGGGCACCCTGGATGCGGAACGCGGCAACGCCATCATCGCCGCCGCGACCGAGGTGATCGAGGGCCGGCTCGACGATCACTTCCCGCTGGTCGTCTGGCAGACCGGGTCCGGCACCCAGTCGAACATGAACGCGAACGAGGTCATCTCGAACCGCGCGATCGAGATGCTGGGCGGCGAGATCGGCTCGAAGAAGCCGGTCCACCCCAACGATCACTGCAACATGGGGCAGTCCTCGAACGACACCTTCCCCACCGCCATGCACATCGCGACCGCCGTCACCGCGCGTGACGTGCTGATCCCCGGCCTCGAGAAGCTCCACGCGGCGCTCACGGCCAAGTCCGAGGCGTTCGCCCATATCATCAAGATCGGCCGCACCCACACCCAGGACGCGACGCCTCTGACGCTGGGCCAGGAATTCGGCGGCTACGCCTTCCAGGTGGAACAGGGCATCCGCCGGGTAAAGGCAGCCCTCGGCAACATCTACCCGCTGGCGCAGGGCGGCACCGCCGTCGGCACCGGCCTGAACACCCGCGAGGGCTGGGCCGAGACGGTGGCCGCGAACATGGCGCGCATCACCGGCCTGCCCTTCGTGACCGCGCCCAACAAGTTCGAGGCGCTCGCCGCCCACGATGCCATGGTCGAGATGTCGGGCGCGCTCAAGACCGTGGCGGCGTCCCTCTTCAAGATCGCCAACGACATCCGGCTCCTGGGCTCCGGCCCGCGCTCGGGCCTGGGCGAGTTGGTGCTGCCGGAAAACGAGCCGGGATCGTCGATCATGCCGGGCAAGGTGAACCCCACCCAGTGCGAGGCGCTGACCCAGGTCTGCGCGCATGTCATGGGCAACGACGCCGCCGTGGGCTTTGCGGGCAGCCAGGGTCATTTCGAGCTGAACGTCTACAAGCCGATGATCGCCTACAACGTGCTGCAATCCATGCAGCTTCTGGGCGACGCGTCCGTCGCCTTCACCGACAACTGCGTCGCCGGCATCGAGGCGGACGAGACGCGGATCGCCAGGCTCATGCGCGAAAGCCTGATGCTTGTCACCGCGCTGGCGCCCGAAATCGGCTATGACAACGCGACCAAGGTCGCCAAGGCCGCCCACAAGAACGGCACCACGCTGCGCGAGGAAGCGGTCAGGCTGGGCTTCGTGGACGAGGCGACCTTCGACCGGGTGGTCCGGCCCGAGGACATGATCGGCCCCAAGGGCTGATCCGACACGTCGTGCGCGGCCCCGCCCAGGGGCCGCGTCGCCACGGGGAGCAAGGCGCATGAACGGCGGCAAGGTGGTGAACCTGAAACGGGCGCGCAAGCAGAAGGCGCGCGACGAGAAGCGCGCGCGCACCACCGCCACCACCCCCGCGGTGGCCCTGCTGAAACAGGCCCGTGCCGAAAAGGCGCTCGACCGCGCGCGCCTCGATGGCCACCGGGTAGGCCCGGACGACAGCCCCGATGAGGATTGACTACGCCCGCCCCGCCAAGCGCTCACTCACCTTGCGCGGGCACCGCACCTCGATCACGCTGGAAGAACCCTTCTGGCGCGAATTCCGCCGCATCGCCGAATCCGAGGGCAAGCCGATCAACGCGCTCGCCGCCGAGATCGACGCCGCCCGCGGCATCGACTGCGGACTGGCCAGCGCGATCCGCCTTTACGTCCTGGCGAAACTCACCCCCGAGGGGTGACCCGCAGCCAGATCCCGTCCTTCGCGCGCACCGTCAGGTGGTGGACCGGCACCGGCACCCGCCCCTCGACCGGGGCGAAACGAAAGGCGCGCAGCAGCAGCGCGAGCAGGATCACCCCCTCGATCATCGCGAAACCGGCCCCGGTGCAGACCCGCGGACCAGAGGAAAACGGCATGTACGCCTCCCGCGCCGTCGCGCGCGTTTCCTGCCTCTGCCAGCGGTCCGGGTCAAAGACATGCGGGCGGTCCCAGATGCGCTCGTGCCGCTGGAGATGCCAGGGAGAGAGGATGCACAGCGATCCGGGGCGCACCCGGCGCTTGCGGAACACCTCCTCGCGCGTGGCCTCGCGCACCATCATAGGCACCGGCGGATAAAGCCTCAGCGCCTCGCGGAACACGTCGCGGACGAAGGGCAGCCGCCGCATGTCCGCGAAGTCCGGCGCCTCGTCCCAGGCAGCCAGGGCCTCGGCGGCGGCGCGCTCCTGTATCTCGGGGCAGCAGGCCAGCATGTAAAGCGTCCAGGCCAGCGCGCTGGCCGACGTCTCGTGCCCGGCAAGGAAGAAGATCGCCACCTGGTCCAGCATCTCGGCCTCGTCGAAGCGTTCGCCGGTCAGGGGGTCCGCGGTGCACATGATCTTGGTGGCCAGGTCGTCGGGCGCGGTGCCGGCCGCGATCTCGCGGGCGCGGATGGCGATGATCTCGGCCAGCACCGCGCGGATCGCCTGCGCCGACTGCGCCGATTTTCGCGATCGCAGGCGCGGCACCCACCGCGGCAACCTCAGCAGCGCCGGAAAGGTCATCAGCGGCTGCGCCCGCTGATACTCGCGAAAACCGTCAAAGACCTCGCGCGCCTTCTCGTCGTCGATCGGGATCGAGAACAGGGTCCGGAAGATGACGTCGGCCGCCGCATGGGCGGTCTCGAACTCGATCTCGACCGGCTTTCCGTCCGCTTGCGGTCGCAGCCGCGCGACCGTCGCCTGCCCGGCCTCGACCATCGCCGGGAACACCTCGCGCAGACGCCCCCCCTCGAAGGCCGGGTCGATGATCCGGCGCTGGCGCTTCCAGACCTCGCCATTCGTCACGAACACCGAATTGCCCAGCAGCAGCTTCAGCGAATCGCGGATGATGTCGGACTTCGGAAAATCGTCCGGGCGCTCCTCGAGCACGGTTTTCACCAGGTTTGGCTGATTCAGGATGAAGCTTTCGAAGATCACGGCGGATTGCTGCGCCATCCATCCCCGGTAAAGCCGCCGCGGCTGCGAGGCGAACAGGTCGCGCCGCGCCAGCCTGAGCCGGGTCAGCACCGACGCCCCTTCCGGCCGGGTGTCGGGGATGGGAGGGACGAAATCACGCGAACTCATGCGTTTTCTCCGATGTCGCTGTAGCGCGAGATCCGCGTGATCACGCGCGAGGGGCTGTGTGCTTGTCCGTGGAAGCGATCCGCCAGCCGCTCCGGCCCGGCGGTGATGCGGAAATAGTCATAGACCCCCGGCCGGTCGAAGGCGCAGAGATACTGGAAATGCCGCCGGAAGAAGGTGAACCCGGGCGCATTCACCGTCCCGGGGTCGAGCGTGCGGTGAAACGCGGCCGAGATCACCAGCGGGTTGCGCCGCTCGGGCAGATCGAGCCCGATCATCGCCACCGGATCGCACAGCGCCATGCACACCCCGTCGCCCGGGGCACCCACATCCAGCCAGAACAGCGCCTCGGCCCGCGCGCATTCCGCCACGTCCGCCCGCATCTCGGCCCCCCCCGCCAGAAGGCAGGGCAAGGGCACCACGGCCCCCACCGTCAGCAGCGCCAGCCGCCCGTCATGGCCGTGGCCGCCGCGCAGCACCTCGGCCACGACCGACACCGCCATGTGCCCGCCCGCCGAATGGCCCACGACCAGCACCTCGTCGAAATCGCCCGCCAGCGCCTCGCGGATGCGGGCCGCGAAACCGGCCTGCACCGGGCGCAGCAGGTCGGGCGTGGCCCCGCCGCGCTCCGCGATCAGGCTGAAGACATGCATCAGGTAAAAGACGTAGAAACGCCGGTCCCGCGCCCGAAGAAAGGCCACGAACCCCGCCGCCGCCGCTATCCCTGCCGCCAGCGCGATCCAGGACGGCACCAACAGCCCCGCCAGCGCCGCGACCAGCAACCCCAGCAAGGGGGCCACCAGAAAGACCAGCAGATACGGCCCCAGCAGCGGGATGAGAAACGCCCGGCGCACCCGCGCGATGCCGAAGAACGCGCCCGAGCGCATGTAGATGAGAAAAGCCCGCGCGCAGCCCGTCAGGCTCTCGCCCAGGGGACGCCGCAGCCGCGCCTTCACGATGTCCGACCAGTCGAGATAGCTCACCACCGTCTCGACCTTCGCCCCGTCGATCTGCGCGGTCACCCGCCAGCCGGGACCGTTGCCCTCGGGCAGGTCGGCCACTTCAAGCGCATAGCCGGAAATCCCTGCCTGCCGGGCCCCCTCGCGCACATAGGTGTCGCGATACCGCCTGACCCCGGCCGGATCGAAGCCCGGCAGGTAAAGGACGTGACGCCGGCGGACGCGCGCGTCATGGGTCGGGGTCATTCGGGCTCCGTCGGCAGCAACGGCGCAAGAGTATGCGCGGGCCGTCGGACAAGTAAACCCGCGGCTCAGCCGACCAGACCCAGCACCGGAAAGGTTTCCAGCAGCCAGAACGAGAACGCGCTGAAAAGCCCCGTCGCCATCATCACGCCGACCACCACCAGCAGCAGGCCCGTCGCCTTCTCGATCCGCCCCATATGCCGCCTGAGCCGCCCCATCGCGCCCATGAACCGGTCGAGAAAGACGGCCGCCAGCAGGAACGGCAACCCAAGCCCCAGCGCATAGACCCCCATCATGGCGATGCCCCGCGACAGCGTCGCGTCCTGGATCACCAGCGACAGGATCATGCCCAGGATCGGCCCGATGCAGGGCGTCCAGCCAAAGGCAAAGGCCAGCCCCATGACATAGGCCCCGAACGCCGAGCCGCCCCGGTCACCGGCATCGATCCGCGCGTCGCGGTAGAGGATGGGGATGCGCAGGATGCCCAGGAAATGCAGGCCGAACAGGGTGATGATGACACCCGCGACAATCGCCATCTCGCGCTGCCACGACAGCAGCGCGCTGCCAAGCGCCGATGCGGCGACGCCCAGCATCAGGAACACCGTGGACAGGCCCAGCACGAAGAAGGCGGCCGCCGTCACCACCCGCGGATCCATGCCGCGCGGCTTGCGCCCCGGATCCTGCCCGGCCTCCAGCGAGGTGCCCGCCATGTATGCAAGATATGGCGGCACGATCGGCAGCACGCAGGGCGACAGGAAGCTGATCACGCCCGCGACCAGCGCCACGAACAGCGCCGGCAGCAACGATCCATCCATCACGTCAATGCCGAACATCTGGCCCCTTGTCCCTTGCCTCGCCCGTCTTATCCCAGCGGATCGGACAGGTCACGCGGACCGCCTGTCACATTCGCGTGGACAGAGGCAAGACCAAAGGCTAGCTCTCGCGCATGGACTGGCAGGACGAACTCGACGCGGCGGGGCTCTTGTGCCCGCTTCCCGTGCTCAGGATCCGCAAGCGGCTCTCGGCGCTTCGGACGGGCGAGGTGTTGCGCGCCGTGACCGACGACCCGGCGGCGCTGGTGGACGTGCCGCATTTCTGCACCGAACAGGGCCACACCCTGCTAGAGGGGCGCGAGGACGGCTTCCCGCGCCAGGTCTGGCTGATCCGCAAGGGCTGAGGCGGGCGCCCGCTCGTCCGACAACTCCACCAGCAGCGCGGCGTAGAAGATGGCCGTCGCGACCAGCACGAAGCCGTGCCAGATCGTGTTGTGGAAGGGCAGCCTTTCCCACAGGAAGAACAGCATCCCCCCGGTGTAAAGCAGCCCGCCCGCGACCATCAGCGTGACGGTACGCGGCTCGAGCGCCGCGATCAGGTCGCCCCCCGCCACCACCCCGGCCCAGCCCATGCCCAGATAAAGCCCCAGCGCCAGCCACACGAAGCGCCCCGGCGCCAGCATCCGGATCGCCGTGCCCAGCAGCGCCGCCCCCCACAAGGAGGCAAGCAGCCCCGGCCCCGTCCCCGCCAGCGCGGTAAAGGGCGTATAGGTGCCCGCGATCTTGACGTAGATGGCCGAATGGTCGAGCCGCTGCAAAAGGCCCCGCCAGTGCTCGACCGGCGTCAGGTGATACAGCGCAGAGGCAAGCAGCATCGCAACCAGGCACAGCGCGTAGACCCCCGCGCCCAGCCAGACCCAGGGGCTGTCCGACCAGCGCAGGGCAAGTGCCACGATCACGCCGGCCCCGACCATGCCGGCCGCGACGCCAGCCACATGGATCGCCGCATCCGACAGGCGCTCGGCCCGGCTGTAGGCGGGATAGTCACTCATCATGTGCCCTCCCATCTTTCGCGGTCGCTACTCGGCGGCGCGCGGAACCGTCTCGGGCGCGTCCCACGCGGCGCGCAGCTCGGCCCGCCGAACTGCCGCCGCCGCCGCCGCCGCCTGCTTCACATGGCCAAAGCCGCGGATCTGCAACGGCAGTTCGGCAAGCGCGATGGCCGCATCCCGCCGCGCGTCGCGCCAGCCCGCGATCAGCGTCTCGATCTCGGCCTCGTAGTCGCGGATCGACTGCCGCTCCATCCGCCGCTCATCGGTGCGGCCGAACGGATCGAGCGGCGTGCCGCGCAGCAGCTTCAGCCGCGCCAGCACCCCGAAGACGCGCAGCATCCAGGGCCCGAACTCGGACTTGATCGGCCGCCCCTCTGCATCGCGGCGGCCCAGGATGGGCGGCGCCAGGTGGAACCGCATCGCGCGAACGTCCGTAAAATGCTCGGCCACCGCACGCTCCAGCGTCTCGTGGTGCAGCCGGGCCACCTCGTATTCGTCCTTGTAGGCCAAGAGCTTGTGATAGCCTCTTGCCACCGCCTTGCCGAAACCGGGATCGCAGGCCTCGGCCCGGGCGACCAGCGCCGCATAGCGCCGGCCTAGCCGGGCCGACTGGTACTTCTCCAGATGCGCCACGCGCCGCGCGACGATTGCCGGCAGGTCCTCCTCCTCCGCCGCTTCCTCGGGGTGCAGCAGCGCCATCACCGCCGCAGGCTCCGCCAGCGCCCAGCGGCCCAGGTGAAAGGCCCGCAGGTTGCCCTCCACGCCCGCGCCGTTCAGCTCGATCGCCCGCAGCAGCGCCGCCTCGCTCAACGGCACCAGCCCCGCCTGCCAGGCGGCCCCCAGCATCAGCACGTTGGCGTAGATCGCATCGCCCAGGATCTCCGCAGCCAGCCGCGTCGCGTCCAGCGCCGATACGGCCGCATCCCCGATCCGCCCCCGCAGCGCCAGCGACAGCCGGTCCACCGGCAAGCGGAAGCCGGGATCGCGGGTAAAGGCGCCGGTCGTGATCTCGTGGGTGTTCAGCACGGCCCGTGTCCGCCCGCGCGCCAGCAGCGCCAGCGTCCTGGCGCCCGCCGACACCACCAGATCGCCCCCGATCAGCGCATCCGCCTCGCCAACCGCGACCCGCACCGCGTTGATGTCGCCCGGCTTTTCCGCGATGCGCGCATGGATATGAACGGCGCCGCCCTTCTGCGCCAGGCCCGCCATCTCCATCACGCCCGCGCCCTTGCCCTCCAGATGCGCGGCCATGCCAAGAAGCGCGCCCACCGTCACGACGCCCGTGCCGCCTACGCCCGTGACCACGATGTTGTGGGTGCCCCGGATCTGCGGCAGACGCGGCGCGGGCAGCGCCGGGATCACCAGGTCGCGCGCCTCGGCCTTGCGCGGCTTCGCGCCCTCCAGCGTGACGAAGCTGGGGCAGAAGCCCTTGAGACAGCTGAAATCCTTGTTGCAGGCGGACTGGTCGATCTGGCGCTTGCGCCCGAAGGGGGTGTCGAGCGGCAGGATCGAGACGCAGTTCGACTGCACCCCGCAATCGCCGCACCCCTCGCAGACATCGGGATTGATGAAAACGCGCATGTCGGGATCGGGGAACCGCCCGCGCTTCCGCCGCCGGCGCTTTTCCGCGGCGCAGGTCTGGATATACAGGATCGCGGTCACGCCCGGGATCTCCTGCAATTGGCGCTGCACCGCCATCAGGTCGTCCCGCACCCGCATCTCGATTCCGGCGGGAAAGCTTTTCGGGTCGATTTCCTCTTTGGGATCAAAGACTCCCACCACTTTCTTCACACCCATTGCCAGCAATTCGCGCGCGATCTGCTGGGGCGACAACCCGCCATCATTGGGCTGGCCGCCGGTCATGGCGACGGCGTCATTGTAGAGGATCTTGAAGGTGATGTTCGTCCCCGCAGCCAGCGCCGCGCGGATCGCCTGAACCCCGGAGTGGTTGTAGGTTCCATCGCCAAGGTTCTGGAACACATGCTTTCTTTTCGAGAACGGCGCCTCGCCGATCCAGTTCGCACCCTCGCCGCCCATATGGGTGAAGCCCGTCGTCTCCCGGTCCATCCACTGCACCATGTAATGGCAGCCGATCCCCGCATAGGCCCGCGCCCCCTCGGGCAGCTTCGTAGAGCTGTTGTGCGGACAACCCGAGCAGAACCAGGGCTGGCGCTGCGCGATGTCGGGGGCGTTGGCCGCCCCCAGCGCGCCCTCGATCCGCGCCAGCCGCGCGCGCATGTCGTCCGTGCTGATCCCCTCGGCCGCCAGAAGCCCGCCCAGCCGGCTGGCGATCAGCACCGGATCGAGCGCACCCTTGACCGAGAACACGGTATTGCCGGCCTCGTCCTTCCAGCCGATCACCCGTCGCCCGCGCCGGTCGTTGAAGATGGCTTCCTTGATCTCGACCTCGATCAGCTTGCGCTTCTCCTCGACGACGATGATCAGATCCAGCCCCTCGGCCCATTCGGCGAAGGATCGCGTATCCAGCGGCCAGACCATCCCCACCTTGTAGGTGGTGATCCCCAGCCGCTCGGCCTCCTCGGCGCCGATCCCCAGCAGGTCCAGCGCATGCACCGTGTCGAGCCAGCTCTTGCCGGACGACACGATCCCGATGCGCGCCCCCGCCCGTCCATGCACCCGCCGGTCGATGCGGTTGGCCCGCGCGAAGGCCTCGGCGGCGAAGCGCTTGGTATCGTGCAGCCGCGCCTCCTGCGCGGCGGGCGTGTCGCCCAGCCGGATGCTGACGCCATCCTCGGGCATCGGGAAATCATCCGGCAGCGCGATCGACAGCCGGTGCGGATCACCGTTCACGACCTCGCTCACCTCGATCGTGTCCTTGACGCATTTCAGCCCGACCCAGGCCCCGCTGTAGCGGCTCAGCGCCCAGCCCAGCAGCCCGTAATCCAGCACCTCCTGCACCCCCGCGGGGCTGAGAATGGGCATCAAGGCATCGACCAGCGCGAATTCCGAATGATGCAGCACGGTCGAGGATTCGCCCGTGTGATCGTCGCCCATGCAGACCAGCACGCCGCCCAGCGGCGCGGTGCCGGCCATGTTCGCATGCCGGAACACGTCGCCCGAACGGTCCACCCCCGGCCCCTTGCCGTACCACAGGCCGAACACCCCCTCATGGGTGCCCTCGCCCCGCAGATGCGCCTGCTGCGTTCCCCACAGCGCGGTGGCGGCCAGATCCTCGTTCAGCCCGGGATTGAACACGACCTCGTGCGCGGCCAGTTCCTTGCCCGCCCGCATCATCTGCTGATCGACCCCCCCGAGCGGCGAGCCGCGATAGCCCGTGACATATCCGGCCGTCCGGTGCCCCGCCGCGCGGTCCCGCGCCGCCTGCATCAGCGGCAGCCGCACCAGCGCCTGGATCCCGCTCAGCAGCACCCGCCGCTTCGTCAGGTCGAACCGATCCGAAAGTGTGACGTCCTGAAGGGTCATGGGGGCCTCCCTTCGCCTGCTCCACCCCGATTATCCGTCCGTTCCTTCCGCACACAAAACGGAAAAACACGCACCCGCGCCTCAAGCCTCCAAAAAGAAACAAAGCTTTATTCGGCGCGCTTTTGACGCAATAACACCGTCAGGCGGAGGGCCGTTTTCACAACTCCGCAACCCGACAGGAGGGCCGCGCCGTGATGGACTGGGACAAGCTGAGGATCTTCCACGCCGTGGCGGATGCGGGATCGCTGACCCATGCCGGCGACACGCTGCTGCTCAGCCAGTCCGCCGTCAGCCGCCAGATCCGCGCGCTCGAGGAATCGCTGGGCGTGACGCTCTTCCACCGCCATGCCCGCGGGCTGATCCTGACCGAACAGGGCGAGCTGCTGTTCGAGGCGACGAAATCCATGCGCAAGCGGCTGGAATCGGCCACGGCGCGCATCCGCGACAGCTCGGACACGATCTATGGCGAGTTGCGCGTGACCACGACCACCGGCTTCGGCACCATGTGGCTCGCCCCCCGGCTCAAGCGCCTCTACGAACGCTACCCCAATCTCAAGATCGACCTCATCCTCGAGGAACGCGTGCTCGACCTGCCCATGCGCGAGGCCGATGTCGCCGTACGCATGAAGGAACCGAGCCAGGCCGACCTGATCCGCCGCCGCCTGATGGATGTGGTGATCAAGTTCTACGCCTCGCGCAACTACATCGAGGCCTTTGGCGAACCCAGGACCGTCGAGGATCTGGCCACGCATCGCATCATCTCGCAAAGCCCGACCAGCCGGCAGGTCAGCGCGGGCCAGACATGGATGGCCCCCTTCCTCAGCGCGGAACACGCAAGCCACCTGACGGTGAACAATTATTTCGGGATCCTGCAGGCGGTGGTGAACGACCTCGGCATCGGGTCGCTGCCCAACTACCTCATCACCGATTTTCCCCAGCTGGTGAACGTGCTGCCGGAAGAGATGAGCAAGGCGATCCCGGTCTACATCGCCTACCCGGTCGAGCTGCGCCAATCCAAGCGCGTCGCCGCGTTCCGCGACTTCCTGATCGAGGAGATCACCCTCTTCAAGCGCCAGAACGAGACGCTGCTCGCCATCCCCGAGGAAGCCCTCTCGCGCTTCTCCTGAAGCCATGCGCCAGGCGCGCCTCGGCTATGCATCCAAAGGGATACGATAATCCTTGTATGGGCCGGCACCGCTGTCTATATCGCCTCTCGAGGTTGCGGAGACGCACCTCACCTCCCTGTTGGACTTGGGCCGGGCCTTGTGCTCGGCCTTTTTTTTGGCCAGCGGCCACGCCCCTGCCCAACGATCCGGCCCGCCCCTTTTCCCTATTCCCGGCCCCATGGCCTGCCAGCGGGCAATGTCGGCGCGGAAAGGCGATATATTCAGATCCTGATCTTAATATGTGACGCATGAACAGGCATGATCCGCGTGCTTTATTCGCGGAAACTGGAAATTTTTTTCCCTGACTTTCAAAGCTTTGATCCACTCCCGTCCAATTATTTTCTCGCTCCCTGAAACAAACCCGAGCCGCTTTTCGTCGCGTCTCATGTGGCTCCAAAAGCACGCGATGAAACCGGAGGCTGTGGTGGATCCGGTGCAACAAACCACGTTTCTTGGACTGGAGGCGATTATGAAAAGTGCAAATCTCTTGAGAAACTCGGCGGCAACTCTGGCCCTGCTGGGCGCCGTTACCATGACAGCGACTTCCGCGGCGGCGATCGGGATCGATATCGGCGGCATCTCGGTGGATGTCAGCACCGATGACGGTCTCGGTGTCGACGCGTCGATCGGCGGCGACAGCGGGGTCAACGCCAGTGCCAATGTCGGCGGCTCGGGTGGCCTTGCGGATGTCGATGCCAGTGTCGGCGGCTCGGATGGCCTGAATGCCGATGTCAATGTCGGCGGCTCCGGCGGACTTGCCGATGCCGATGTCGGCATCGGCGGCGGCGGCACGGGCGGCGGCGGCGGCGGCGGCGGCGGTGGCACGGGCGGCGGCGGCATGGCGGGTGGCGGTGGCGGCATGCCCGGCACTGGCGGACCCGGCGGCATGAACGGCATGGACGACCAGGACACCATCACGCGCCTGTCGCCCGAGCAGATCATGCAGATGCCGGTCGCCCAGAACCTGATGGGCGCGACCCTGGTCTCTACCGACCGCATGAACCTCGGCTTCATCCAGGAAGTCGCCCAGATCAACGGCGACCGGATCACCGTGCGCCTGATGCCGAACCCTGCGCTGGGCCTGTCGCAGCAGATCATCTTCGTCGTGCTCAACGACCCGGTCGTGCGTTCGGGCGAGGTGCTGATGAACATGCGCTCGAACAGCTTCCTCGCCTCCGCGCGTCGCTGATCGGGCATTCCCCCCGCGCGGGCGCCGTCCCAGGGCGGCGCCCGCCCCGTTTTCGCGCGTGCCGCCCCTTTCCCTTGACCGGCGTCTGTCCTAAGAGAAGCGCGACCGGGCGCAGGCCCGAAGCTGGCGGAAAGGGACGGCACCGTGAGCGAACCGCAGATCACCGACGAACTGGTCGCAGCACACGGGCTCAAGCCCGACGAATACCAGCGCATCATCCGGCTTCTGAACCGCGCGCCGAACTTCACCGAGCTGGGCATCTTCTCGGCCATGTGGAACGAGCACTGTTCCTACAAGTCCTCCAAGAAATGGCTGCGCACCCTGCCCACCACCGGCCCGCAGGTCATCTGCGGCCCCGGCGAGAATGCGGGCGTCGTGGACATCGGCGACGGGCAGGCGGTGGTGTTCAAGATGGAAAGCCACAACCACCCCTCCTACATCGAACCCTACCAGGGCGCGGCCACGGGCGTGGGCGGCATCCTGCGCGACGTGTTCACCATGGGCGCGCGCCCGATCGCCGCTATGAACGCGCTCAGCTTCGGCAGCCCCGACCACCCCAGGACGAAAAGCCTGGTCAACGGCGTCGTCGCGGGCATCGGCGGCTACGGCAACTGCTTCGGCGTACCCACGGTCGCGGGCGAATTGCGCTTCCACCGCGCGTATAACGGCAACTGCCTCGTGAACGCCTTCGCGGCCGGCCTCGCCGACGCGGACAGCATCTTCTACTCCGCCGCCAGCGGCGTTGGCCGCCCGGTCGTCTATCTGGGCGCCAAGACGGGCCGCGACGGGGTCGGCGGGGCGACCATGGCCTCGGCCGAATTCGACGACACCATCGAGGAAAAGCGCCCCACCGTGCAGGTCGGCGACCCCTTCACCGAAAAGCGCCTTATGGAGGCATGCATGGAACTGATGGCCACCGGCGCCGTCATCTCCATCCAGGACATGGGCGCGGCCGGCCTGACCTGCTCGGCGGTCGAGATGGGCGACAAGGGCGGCCTCGGCATCCGGCTCGATCTGGAAAAGGTGCCGGTCCGCGAAGAGAACATGACCGCCTACGAGATGATGCTCTCCGAAAGCCAGGAGCGGATGCTCATGGTCCTCGACCCGGCCCGGGAAGAGGCGGCGAAAGCGGTGTTCGACAAGTGGGACCTGGATTTCGCCATCATCGGCGAGACGATCCCCGAGGACCGCTTCCTCGTCTGCATGAACGGCGAGATCAAGGCCGACCTGCCCCTGCGCGCCCTTTCGGGCGAGGCGCCCGAATACGACCGCCCCTGGGTCGACACCCCCACCCCCGCGCCGCTTGGCCCGGTGCCCGAAATCGACGCGGCCGACGCGCTCATGCGCCTGATGGCGGGCCCGAACTTCGCCTCCCGCGCCTGGGTCTGGGAACAGTACGATACCACCGTCGGCGCCGACACCGTCCGCCGCCCCGGCTCGGATGCGGGCGTCGTGCGCATCCACGGCACCGGCAAGGCGCTGGCCTTCACCTCCGACGTGACGCCGCGCTACTGCCGCGCCAACCCCTACCAGGGCGGCAAGCAGGCGGTGGCCGAGGCGTTCCGCAACCTGACAGCCACCGGCGCGAAACCGCTCGCCGTGACCGACAACCTGAATTTCGGCAACCCCGAAAAGCCCGAGATCATGGGCCAGCTGGTGGGCTGCCTGAAGGGCATAGGCGAGGCCTGCGCCGCCCTCGACATGCCGGTCGTGTCCGGCAATGTGAGCCTTTACAACGAGACGGACGGCCAGGCGATCCTGCCCACGCCCACCATCGGTGCGGTCGGCCTCCTGCCCCGGCTCGAAGACCTGATCGGCACCCAGGCCCGCGCCGGCGACACGCTGATCGCCCTGGGAGAGACGCGCGGCCATCTGGGCGCCTCGGCCTTCGCCTTCGAGATCATGGGCGACGAGGGCGGCGACGCCCCCGAAGTGGACCTCGCCGCCGAGAAATCCGCCGCCGCCGTCGTCACCGCCGCGCGCGATGCCGGCATGCTCGCGGCGGCGCATGACGTGGCCGATGGCGGCATCGCCGTCGCCGCCGCCGAAATGGCGCTCGCCGCCGACACCGGTGTCGAGGTGACGCTCTCGGGCATCCGCGCCCTGTTCGGCGAGGATCAGGGCCGCTACCTTCTGGCCGTGGCGTCGGGCGACGTGGCGGGGCTTCTCGCGCTCGCATCGGAACGGGGCGTCAAGGCCACGCAGATCGGCAGCTTCGGCGGGCCCGAGATCCGGCTCGGCGACAGCCGGCTGACCCTTGCCGCCCTCAAGGAAGCACATGCCACCGGCCTTGCCCGGATTGTTTCCTGACCCCCGCTTGCAAGCCCGCGCCGACGGACTTAGCTTTCAGACGAACATCCCAAGGAGCGTGACGCCATGGCCATGGAAGCACGGGAAATAGAGCGGCTGATCCGCGCCGCCTTCCCCACCGCACAGATCGAGATCCGCGACCTGGCCGGCGACGGCAACCACTACGCCGCCACCGTCATCGCCGAGGAGTTTCGCGGCCTGACCCGCGTCAGGCAGCACCAGCTCGTCTATGCCGCGCTCCAGGGCAAGATGGACGGCCCCGCCGGCGAATTGCACGCGCTGGCCCTGACCACGAAACCCGCCTGACCCGCGCGCCGCAGGATCGCGGCCGCAAGAGAGAGGACTGCAAGAAATGACCGAAGCCGCACATGACCGGATCCGCGCCGATATCGGGGCAAACGACGTGGTGCTTTACATGAAGGGCACCTCGCAGATGCCGCAATGCGGCTTCTCGTCAAAGGTGGCGGGCGTGCTGAACTACATGGGCGTCGCCTACAAGGACGTGAACGTGCTCGCCGACCAGGACATCCGCGAGGGGATCAAGTCCTTCTCCGACTGGCCGACCATCCCCCAGCTCTACGTCAAGGGCGAATTCGTCGGCGGCTGCGACATCATCGTGGAAATGACCCTCTCGGGCGAGTTGGACGAACTGTTCGACAAGGCCGGCGTCACCTATGACAAGGACGCCGCCGCCAAGATCCGCGACGCGAACAAGGGCTGACCCGCCCCACCCGAACCACCGGCCCGGGCGCTCAGCGCCCGGCCAGCTTCTCGGCCCGCGCGGTCGCGTCCTCCAGCCGCCGGATCGCCTTCCGCGTGGCCTCGTCCGCGCCCGGCCGCGCGCCACCCGCCTGGGACACCTGCCGCCGCAGCTTCTGGTTCTCCTCCTCGATGGCCTGGGTCTGGCGCGCCAGCTCGATCATCCGGTCGGCCAGCATCAGCCCCGACATCAGCAGCATCCGTGGCTCGGGCAGCCGCCCGATCGCCTTCTGAAGCGTCTCCGCCTCGGCATCCAGCAGTTCGGCGGCCTGGTGCAGGTTGTTCTCCTCGCCGGGCTCGCAGGCCATGCGGAAACTGCGGCCGCCGATGGATACGGTGATCTCGGGCATCACAGCGCCTCCTCGACCAGGGGTTTGAGTTGGGCGATCAGCTTGTCGAGTTGCGCCAGGTCGTCCTCCCGCGCCGCCTCCAGCGCGGCCACCTTTTCGCGCAGCGCGTCGTTCTCCCGCCGCAGCGCCGCGACCTCGGCGCCCGCATCTTCAGGGCTGCCCCAGGCTCCATGCCCCGCCTCGAGCGCATCCAGCGCCTCTTCCAGCCGGGCGGCAAGGCTTTCCAGTTCTGTCATCGGCATTCCGTTCCATTGCGGTCATCTGGCGGGTCTTGCGACCGTCTGCCCGCCTTTGCAATAGTTTATGACACATTCTGCAAGTCCTGCATCCCTTATTTCAAGGGCCGCGATCCCCTGCGGCGCTTGACCGTCAGGGGACAATCGGTATTGGTGCTGCGAACCCGTATCCAGGGCCCAAGCGGCCCGCCGACCGCCACAAGGGGCCGTATCCCGTGAACATCGAAGACCTTCGCACCCGCCACCCGGAGCATTTTGCCAAGGCCGCAGCGCTGCGCGTGCTGGCCATCGACGCGGTCGAGGCCGCCAATTCCGGCCATCCCGGCATGCCGATGGGCATGGCAGACGTGGCCACGGTGCTGTTCGAGAAGCATCTCAAGTTCGACGCCTCCACCCCCGGCTGGTTCGACCGCGACCGCTTCATCCTGTCCGCGGGCCACGGCTCGATGCTGCTCTACGGGCTTCTGCACCTGACCGGCTATGCCGACATGACCATCGACCAGATCCGCAACTTCCGCCAGCTCGGCTCCAGGACCGCCGGCCACCCGGAATACGGCCACGCCCAGGGGATCGAGACGACGACAGGCCCGCTCGGCCAGGGCATCGCCAACGCCGTGGGCTTCGCCATGGCCGAGGAATCGCTCGCTGCCCGTTTCTCGCGCAAGGTGGTGGACCACTACACCTATGTCATCGCCGGCGACGGCTGCCTGATGGAAGGCGTCAGCCAGGAGGCGATCGGCCTTGCCGGCAAGCAGCAGCTTTCCCGGCTGATCGTGCTGTGGGACGACAACGGCATCTCCATCGACGGCAAGGTGTCGAAATCCGACATCACCGACCAGGCCGCCCGCTTCACGGCGTCGGGCTGGGACGTGTTCGCCTGCGACGGCCATGACCCCGAGGCGATCGACGCCGCCATCACCGCCGCCAAGGCCAGCCCGCGCCCCGCGCTTGTCGCCTGCAAGACCCATATCGGCTACGGCTCGCCGGCCAAGCAGGACACGGCCTCGGCCCACGGGTCGCCGCTCGGCGCCAAGGAGATCGAGGTCGTGCGCTCCATCTACCACTGGAACCACGCCCCGTTCGAAATCCCGCAGGACATCCGTGACGCCTGGGCCGCCATCGGCAGCCGCGGCGCCGAGGCGCGCACCGCCTGGGAAACCCGCGTCGCCGCCCTCGGCCAGCGCCGCCGCGACGAGTTCCAGCGCCTGATCGCGGGCGACCTGCCCCGCGCGCTCAACGGCGCCATCCGCGCCTTCAAGGCGCAGGTGAGCCAGGACCAGCCCAAGGTCGCGACCCGCAAGGCATCGGAAATGGCGCTTGCCGTCATCAACAAGGCGATGCCCGAAACCATCGGCGGCTCGGCCGACCTGACCGGCTCCAACAACACGCTGACCCCCGATCTGGGCGTTTTCGACGCCGAGAACCGCACCGGCCGCTATGTTCACTACGGCATCCGCGAACATGGCATGGCCGCGGCGATGAACGGCATGGCGCTGCATGGCGGCGTGGTGCCCTACGGCGGCACCTTCCTTGTCTTCACCGACTACGCCCGCCCCTCGATCCGCCTGTCGGCGCTCATGGGCACGCGCGTCGTCTATGTCATGACGCACGATTCCATCGGCCTGGGCGAGGACGGCCCCACCCACCAGCCGGTCGAACATCTGGCGGCGCTCCGCGCGATCCCGAACCTGCTCGTGTTCCGCCCCGCCGACGCGGTCGAGACCGCGGAATGCTGGCAGCTCGCCCTGGAATCCAAGGACCGGCCCAGCGTGATCGCGCTCTCGCGGCAGAACCTGCCGACCCTGCGCACCGAGCACAAGAACCGCAACCTGTCGGCCACCGGCGCCTATGTGCTGGCCGAGGCGACGGGCGCGCGGAAAGTCGTGCTGCTCGCCACCGGCTCCGAGGTCGAGATCGCGCTCGGCGCCCGCGCCATCCTGGAAGCCAAGGGCATCGGCACCCGCGTCGTTTCCGTTCCCTCGCTGGAACTTTTCGCGGCCCAGGACGAAAAGCTCCGCGCCCGCATCCTGCCGCGCAGCGCCGTGCGCGTCGCGGTCGAGGCGGGCATCCGCCAGTGCTGGGACCGCTGGCTGACCGGCGAGGGCGGCAACGCCCGCAAGGCCGATTTCGTGGGCATGGACAGCTTCGGCGCTTCCGCCCCGGCCGACAAGCTCTACACCCATTTCGGCATCACCGCCGAAGCCGTGGCCGCCCGCGCAGAAGCCCTGCTGTAAGGCAGGGTCGAGGGCCGATGAAACCCCTGACGGCGTTGCTGGTGGTGCTGGCCGCGGCCGGCCTCTGGTACGCCGACAGGGTGCTGAACGACGGCGCGGCCATCGTGTTCCTGGGCAAGCAGCTCATCCGCATCACGACCTGGCTCGCCTTCTGGCGCTGATTGAGAGGAGTCCCCGATGACCCGGAAAACCCTTGCCGACATGGACCTTCAGGGAAAGATCGTGCTGACCCGCGTGGACATCAACGTGCCTGTCGAAGATGGCCGCGTGACCGACGCCACCCGGATCGAGCGCATCAAGCCCACCGTGGACGCCATCCTCGACGCGGGCGGCAAGCCGGTGCTGCTGGCGCATTTCGACCGCCCCAAGGGCAAGGTCGTGCCGGAAATGAGCCTGAGCGTGACCCGTGACGCCCTTTCGCAGGTGCTGGGCCGCGACGTGACCTTCGCCGCCGACTGCATCGGCCCCGTGGCCCGCGCGGCCATCGACGCCCTCGCGCCCGGCCAGGTGCTGCTTCTGGAAAACACCCGCTTCCACCCGGGCGAGGAAAAGAACGACCCGGCCTTCGCTGCCGAGCTGGCCAAGCTTGGCGATGTCTACTGCAACGACGCCTTCTCCGCCGCCCACCGGGCGCATGCCTCGACCGAGGCGCTGGCCCGCCTCCTGCCCGCCTGCGCCGGCCTGTTGATGGAGGCGGAGCTCAAGGCGCTGGAGACCGCCCTCGCCCAGCCCGAACGCCCCGTGGTGGCGGTGGTCGGTGGGGCCAAGGTATCGACCAAGCTCGACCTTCTGGGCAACCTGATCCCCAGGGTGGACGCCATCGTGATCGGCGGCGGCATGGCCAACACCTTTCTCGCCGCCCAGGGCATCGACGTGGGCAAGTCGCTCTGCGAACATGACCTCGCCTCCACCGCGCGCGAGATCATGGGCCGCGCCGATGCCGCCAACTGCCGCCTGATCCTGCCCGTGGACGTCGTCGTCGCCCGCGAGTTCAAGGCCGGCGCCGCCAGCGAAACCGTCCCCGCCACCGCCTGCCCGCCCGACGCGATGATCCTCGACGCAGGCCCCGACAGCGTGGCGCAGGTGATCGCCGCCTTCGAGGACGCGAAGACGCTGGTCTGGAACGGCCCCCTCGGCGCGTTCGAGATCCCGCCCTTCAACGCCGCCACCGACGCCGCCGCCCGCGCCGCTGCCGACCTGACCGCCGCGGGCAGGCTGATGTCCGTCGCGGGCGGGGGCGACACCGTCGCCGCCCTCAACGCCTCGGGCGCGGCCGGGAAATTCTCCTACGTCTCGACCGCTGGCGGCGCCTTCCTCGAATGGCTCGAGGGCAAGACCCTGCCAGGCGTGGCCGCGCTGGGCTGAACCCGCACGAAGGGCGCCCCATCGGCGCCCTTTTTCCTGCGGCCGCCTGCCCGTTGACGACGCCACGGCCAGGGCTTACCCAAGGGCATCTTCAACTGGCCCTGGGAGACACCATGAAATCGACGCGCATCGTGCGGCAGATCCTGTCGCACTACGAGGGAGAGACGCCGGGGGTTAAGGCAAACCTCAACCGCATCCTGATGACCGGCAAGCTGGGCGGCACCGGCAAGATGATCATCCTGCCCGTGGACCAGGGTTTCGAACACGGCCCCGCCCGCAGCTTCGCCCCGAACCCCGCTGCCTATGACCCGCACTACCACTACCAGCTGGCGATCGACGCGGGCCTCAACGCCTATGCCGCACCGCTCGGCATGATCGAGGCGGGCGCCGACACCTTCGCGGGCCAGATCCCCACCATCCTCAAGGTGAACTCGGCCAACTCGCTGATGTCCGACACCGCCGGCAAGAACCAGGCGATCACCGCGTCCGTGGACGACGCGCTGCGGCTGGGCTGCGCGGCCATCGGCTTCACTGTCTACCCGGGTTCGGACATGGCCCTCGACATGTTCGAGGAAATCTCCGCCATGCGCGAGGAAGCGGCCGCCAAGGGCGTCGCCACGGTGATCTGGTCCTATCCGCGCGGCGAGGCGATCTCCAAGGACGGCGAGACGGCCATCGACATCGCCGCCTATGCCGCGCAGATCGCAGCCCTCCTCGGTGCCCACATCATCAAGATCAAGCTCTCGACCGACCACCTGGAGTTGCCCGAGGCGAAAAAGGTCTACGAGGCGCAGCAGATCGACGTCGCGACCCAGGCCGCCCGCGTGCGCCACTGCATGCAGGCCGCCTTCAACGGCCGCCGCATCGTCGTCTTCTCGGGCGGCGCGAAAAAGGGCGAAAGCTCAGTCTATGACGACGCCCGCGCGATCCGCGACGGCGGCGGCAACGGCTCGATCATCGGCCGCAACACCTTCCAGCGCGAACGCGGAGAGGCGCTCGAGATGCTGGGCAAGCTGGTGGACATCTACAAGGGCCGCGCCTGAGTGCAGCCCCCACGGCAGAAGGGCGCGCAGCTCGCGCGCCCTTTTCATTTGGTGGATTCACAGCCCGCCCTGCCTGTGGCATACTCGCCCCAAGCGCAGCCGAATGCGTATCGAGGCAGAGAGTGACACAGGCAGAAACACGGCGCCCCACCCTTTTCGGGATGGTCTTTTCGATCGGTGTGACCGCCGCGATCACCTACTTCACCTATGCCGCGATCCAGGGCGACTACGGCACCTTCCGCCGCATCCAGGTCGAGGCGCAGGCGATCCAGCTCGAACGCGAACTCGAAACCCTCCGCGCCGAACGCGCCGTCCTCGAGAATCGCACCCGCCGCCTGTCGGCCGAATATCTCGACCTCGACCTGCTCGACGAACAGGCGCGCAAGGTGCTGGGCCTCGCCCGCGCGGACGAGATCGTCATCCGCTGAGCCAATCCCGCAAGGGCCGCGCTGGCACCCCGCGCCGGTCAAGCCGATTTCATCACAAGTGTGGATTTCTCCTCCCGCGTCCCGTATACTCTAGGTAGTTTAATACTAAACCAATTGTCGTAGGGGGACGGATGACCACGACACCCAAGCGCACCAGCCGCGCCAAGCAGTCCAACGCGTCCAAGGACGAGTTGCTGCACTACTACCGCGAGATGCTGATGATCCGCCGCTTCGAGGAAAAGGCGGGCCAGCTTTACGGCATGGGCCTGATCGGCGGTTTCTGCCACCTCTACATCGGCCAGGAAGCCGTTGTCGTCGGGCTCGAGGCGACCGCAAAGGATGGCGACCAGCGCATCACCACCTATCGCGACCACGGCCACATGCTGGCCTGCGGCATGGACCCCAAGGGCGTCATGGCAGAACTGACCGGCCGCGAGGGGGGCTACTCCCGCGGCAAGGGCGGCTCGATGCACATGTTCTCCAAGGAAAAGGAATTCTACGGCGGCCACGGCATCGTCGGCGCCAACGTGCCGCTCGGCGCGGGACTTGCCTTCGCCAACAAGTATCGCGGCAACGACAATGTCTGCTTCACCTATTTCGGGGACGGCGCCGCTAACCAGGGCCAGGTCTACGAGACCTACAACATGGCCGAGTTGTGGATGCTGCCGGTGATCTTCGTGATCGAGAACAACCAGTACGCCATGGGCACCTCGACCAAGCGTTCGACCAAGTCGCCCAGCCTCTTCGCCCGAGGCGAGGCATACGGCATCCCCGGCGAGCAGGTGGACGGCATGGACGTCCTCGCGGTCAAGGCCGCCGGCGAAAAGGCGGTCGCCCACTGCCGCGCCGGCAACGGCCCCTACATCCTCGAGGTGATGACCTACCGCTACCGCGGCCACTCGATGTCGGACCCGGCCAAGTACCGGACCCGCGAAGAGGTGCAGAAGATGCGCGACGAACGCGACCCGATCAACGGCGTGCGCGACATGCTGCTGACCGGCAAGCACGCGTCCGAGGACGACCTGAAGGCGATCGACAAGGACATCAAGGCGATCATCAACGACGCCGCCCAGTTCGCCCAGGACAGCCCGGAACCGGCGCTCGAAGAACTCTATACCGACGTTTACGCATAAGGGGCCGACGCACATGGCAACCAATATCCTCATGCCCGCGCTTTCGCCCACCATGGAGGAAGGCACCCTCGCCCGCTGGCTGAAGAAAGAGGGCGACACCATTTCCGCCGGCGACATCATCGCCGAGATCGAGACCGACAAGGCGACGATGGAATTCGAGGCCGTGGATGAAGGCATCCTCGGCAAGATCCTCGTGGCCGAGGGCACCGAAGGCGTGAAGGTCAACGACCCCATTGCCGTGCTGGTCGAGGAAGGCGAGGACGCCTCCGAAGCCGAGGCACCTGCCCCCGCCCCCGCCGCCGAACCCGCGCCTGCCCCCAAGGCAGAGGCAAAGGCCCCCGCCGCCCCGGCCGCGCCGAAAAGATCGGCCAGCCCGGACTGGCCCGAGGGCACGAAGATGAAGACGCAGACCGTGCGCGAGGCGCTGCGCGATGCCATGTCCGAGGAAATGCGCCGCGATGGCGACGTGTTCCTGATGGGCGAGGAAGTGGCCGAGTACCAGGGCGCCTACAAGATCAGCCAGGGCATGCTCGACGAGTTCGGCGATCGGCGCGTCATCGACACGCCGATCACCGAACACGGCTTCGCCGGCCTCGCCGTGGGTGCCGCCTTCGCAGGGCTTCGCCCGATCGTCGAGTTCATGACCTGGAACTTCGCGATGCAGGCCATCGACCAGATCATCAACTCCGCCGCCAAGACGCTCTACATGTCCGGCGGCCAGATGGGCTGCCCCATCGTGTTCCGCGGCCCCAACGGCGCCGCCGCCCGCGTGGCCGCCCAGCACAGCCAGGACTACGCGGCATGGTATGCCAGCGTGCCCGGCCTCAAGGTCGTCCAGCCCTATTCGGCCGCCGACGCCAAGGGCCTGATGAAATCCGCCATCCGCGACCCGAACCCGGTCGTCTTCCTGGAAAACGAGATCCTCTACGGCCGCTCCTTCGAGGTGCCCGAGCTTGACGATTTCACCATCCCCCTCGGCAAGGCCAAGATCTGGCGCGAGGGGTCCGACGTCACCATCGTCAGCTTCGGCATCGGCATGACCTATGCGCTCCAGGCCGCCGAGGCGCTGGCCGAGGAAGGCATCTCCGCCGAGGTGATCGACCTGCGCACCCTGCGCCCGATGGACACCGAAACCGTGATCGAAAGCGTGAAGAAGACCAACCGCTGCATCACCGTGGAAGAGGGCTGGCCGGTCTGCTCGATCGGCAACCACATCTCCGCCGTGCTCATGCAGCAGGCCTTCGACTATCTCGACGCGCCGGTGATCAACCTGACGGGCAAGGATGTTCCCATGCCCTATGCCGCCAACCTCGAGAAACTCGCGCTGGTCACGACCGCCGAAGTCATCGAGGCGGCCAAGGCCGTCACCTACCGCTGAGAGGGAGAGCCAGCACATGCCCATCAACATCCTGATGCCCGCGCTCTCCCCCACGATGGAGGAAGGCACCCTCGCCAAGTGGATCAAGAAGGAAGGCGACAACATCTCCGCCGGGGATGTCATCGCCGAGATCGAGACCGACAAGGCGACCATGGAATTCGAGGCCGTGGACGAAGGCATCCTCGGCAAGATCGTCGTCCCCGAGGGCACCGAGGGCGTGAAGGTCAACGACCTGATCGCGGTCCTGCTCGAGGAGGGCGAGAGCGAAGGCGACATCGACGCCGGTGCCGAACCCGCCGCACCCCCCGCTCCCAAGCCGGAAGCAAAGACCGAGGCGGCAGCCCCCGCAGCCGCAGCCCCCGCAGCCGCAGCCCCGGCAGCCGCCCCCGCGGCGCCGAAGGCGGACGATGGCGGCCGCATCTTCGCAAGCCCGCTGGCCCGCCGCATCGCCAGGGAAAAGGGCATCGACCTCACGCAGGTCAAGGGCACCGGACCGCATGGCCGCATCGTCAAGGCCGATGTCGAAAGCGCCAGGGCACAACCGGACCAGTCCGCCGCCCCCGCGGCCGCACAGGCCGCCGCCGCACCCAGGTCCGCGGCCCCGCAGGGCATGAGCGCCGAGACGGTTGCCAAGATGTATGCCGACCGCGAATACACCGAGCTTCCGCTCGACGGCATGCGCAAGACCATCGCCGCCCGCCTGTCCGAGGCAAAGCAGACCATCCCGCATTTCTACCTGCGCCGCGACATCCGTCTCGATGCGCTGATGAAGTTCCGCGGAGAGCTGAACGCCAAGCTCGAGGCGCGTGGCGTCAAGCTGTCGGTCAACGACTTCATCATCAAGGCCTGCGCGCTGGCGCTTCAGGACGTGCCGGGCTGCAACGCGGTCTGGGCCGGCGACCGGGTGCTCCAGCTCAAGCCTTCCGACGTGGCCGTGGCCGTGGCGATCGAGGGCGGGCTCTTCACCCCCGTGCTGCGCGACGCACACGCAAAGACCCTGTCGGCGCTTTCGGCCGAGATGAAGGATCTCGCCGCCCGCGCTCGCGACCGCAAGCTCGCGCCGCATGAATACCAGGGCGGCAGCTTCGCCATCTCCAACCTCGGCATGATGGGGGTCGAGAACTTCGACGCCGTCATCAACCCGCCGCACGCCTCGATCCTCGCGGTCGGCGCGGGCGTGAAGAAGCCGGTGGTGAACGCCGAAGGCGAAATCGAGGTCGCGACCGTCATGTCGGTGACGCTTTCCGTCGATCACCGGGTCATCGACGGCGCGCTCGGCGCCGAGTTCCTGGCCGCGATCAAGGGCTATCTGGAAGAGCCGCTCAACATGCTGGCCTGATCCGCCGGACCCACGAAAAGCGAAAGGCCGGGCACATCGCCCGGCCTTTTTCGTGCTCCCGACCGGGCGACGGTCAGCAGTCGATCGCCTCGCCCTTCAGCAGGTGGTCCATCATCTGCGACGGCTCGGAACACCCGGCCTCGCCCACGATCCGCGCCGGCACGCCCGCCACCGTCTTGCAGGGCGGCACCTCCGCCAGCACCACCGAACCTGCCGCGATGCGCGAGCAGTTGCCCACGCGGATATTGCCCAGCACCGCGGCACCCGCGCCGATCAGCACCCCGTCCCCGATCTTCGGGTGCCGCTCGTCATCCTCCTTGCCGGTGCCGCCCAGCGTCACCGAATGCAGCATCGAGACGTTGTTGCCCACCACCGCCGTCTCTCCGATCACGATGGAATGGGCATGATCCATCATCACGCCCTTGCCGATCCGCGCCGCCGGATGGATGTCCACACCGAAGATCTCCGAAGTGCGCATCTGGATGAAATAGGCCAGGTCGCGCCGCTCGCGCGTCCACAGGTAATGCGCCAGCCGGTAGGATTGCAGCGCCTGGTAGCCCTTGAAGAACAGCAGCGGCTGGATGAAACGGTGGCAGGCCGGATCGCGCTCGTAGACCGCCATCAGATCCGCCCGCGCCGCCTCGATCAGCTTGGGATCGTCGGCATAGGCCGCGTCGAATATCTCCCGCAGGATCAGTTCCGGCATCTCGTTGGAACTCAGCTTCTGCGCCAGGCGGAAGCTGTGCACGGCATCGAGCGTCTTGTGATACAGGATCCCCGAATGCACGAGCGACGCCATCAGCGGCTCGTTGCGGGTGATCTCCTCGGCCTCGAGGCGGATCCTGGACCAGATCGGGTCCACCTCGGCCAGCCGCACGGCGCTTTTCGACATCGCGGACCTCTCCCTGTCGCCTGCGGGCATCATGCCCTCTCGCGACAGATCGGCGCTTCGGGGCGGGAAATCAAGCGATTTCCCGAAAACGCCCCGGCCCCGGCCCTTCAACAATCCGCGCCCGGATCATCCGGCGCGCGGCGGGCGCAGGGCCAGCAGATGCACCGCCAGCCGCACGACCCCGCCATCCAGCCCGCCGCCCTCGCCGCTCAGCACCAGGTCGGTATCGCCGTAATAGGCCACCGGCGCCCCCGTCAGCCCCGACGCATGCGACCCCGCGCCCTTGCCCAGACCGCTGCCATAGCGGTCGTCGGACCCCGGAACGCCCAGCCGCCACGACGTGGCAGCCCCGCCAAGCGCGGCAAGCACGCGCCCCGTGACCCCGATCACCAGCGCCCCCGACGGGATCGCCCCCGGCACGCTGACGCTTGTCCCCTGCCCCAGCGCGTGATCCACCTCCAGCACCCGGTGCAGCGTTGCGGCCCCGCCCGCACCGGCATCGAGCGCGCCCTCGATCCAGCCCGCGCCGTCATGGACCATCGCCGCCCCCGCCGCCTCGTTCCACGCCCGCCACCCTGCGCGCGGGCCGAGAAACACCCAGCCGCCATTGGCGAACAGTGCGACCAGCCCCGCCTTTCCGGCCCAGGCGCCGCTTGCACCCTCGGGCACGACATAGGCCTGCCCGTCCAGCGCGCCCGCCGGCGGCACCGCCTGCGCGTCGCTCACCACCCGCAACTGCGCCACCGCATCGATCCGCGCCAGCGCCTCGTTCACGGTCACATGCTTCTGCGCCTGCCCCGCCGCCAGAAGCGGCAGGCCGTGCTGATAGGTCTCAACCATCGAATTCCATCCTTGCCCAAAGACCCGGCCCGTACAGGTCCGAGATCTGCGCCACCTCGAACGCCACCGCGCCCATGATCCCGTCAACCGCCTGCATCGCCGCGGAATACCGGAACGCGGGCGCCCCGACCTCCGCCTCGCGCACCACCGCGCCGCCCGTCAGCACCCGCAGCGCATACCGCTCCGCCTGCTCGGCCAGCGGCACCTCCGCCCGCTCCCAGGCATCGCCCGCCAGCCGCGTGCGCCGGATCCAGCCCAGCGCGATCGCACCATCCGCCGCGCGCCCCGCCCGCAGATGCACCGGCGCCCAGGGCCTCAGCCCCACGCCCTCGCATGTGGCCACCAGATGCGCCACGCGCCGGTCCCCCAGCGGCCGCCCCGCGGGGCCGACCCGGTAGTGCCGTGCCTGCCCCAGCCGCTCCAGCGCCAGCGGCACCTCCACCGCGGCCCCCGAAAGCAGCACGAAATCCGTGCCCGCGGGCCAGACCGGGGGCATCACCGGCTCGGTCCCGGCCTGCCCCCGCAACAGCCCCGCCAGCCGGTAGCGCCCCGGCCCCACCAGCACCGCGTCGCGGAACTGGATCACCTCCCAGTCGCCCAGGCCCCCATGCCGCAGCGCCGCAAGGTTCGCACCGTTCAACACCTCCGAGGCCAACCGGCTCTGCAATGCGCCCCCCGCGACCGCCAGCTCGACCCCCTGCTCCGCCCAGCGCCCCGGCAGGGCGGCGGCAAGGGGCTCCAGCGTCGTGCCCATCACGCTCGGCGCCCGGATCTCCGCGACCGGCGCATGATCGTGGTCCTGCGCCGCCGCATGAACCACCAGCGGCCCCGACCACGGCACCTTCAGCGCGGCGATCAGCGGCGCATGCGCCTCTGCGCGCGGCCCCACCAGCGGCAGGTCCAACAGCTCGACCAGCGGCGGGCCCTCGGTATTGACGCCGCCCTGGCGCACCAGCTCCGGCACCAGCGGCACCGGGCGGTGGAGATCGGCCTCCACCCGCACCGCCTCGATCCGGCGCGCCAGCGTGTCCTCCACCCGGTCGATGCGGAACCGCGCGATCCCCGCCTCCAGCGGCAGGGCGATCACGTCCCCCGGCCCCAGATCCCCGTCCGAAGGCGGCAGCGACAGGCTGATCCGGTCGCGCGCCACCTCCGTCTCGGCCAGCCAGCGCTCGGCCACCACCCGCGCCTCGGCCTGGTCCAACACCACCGGCAGATCCGCACCCGCTACCGGCAACGCCGCCGCACCTGCCGCCTGCGCCTCCGTCCCGACCGGCTGGTAATCCTGCCCGGCATGGACAAAGCCCACCCGGACCCGGCGCGGCACCTCGGCCTCGGGCACCCGGCTCAGGGCAAGACGCGGCGCATCGCCGCCGACCGCCAGCCGCGCGGGATCGAGCGTCCGCACCACGCCCGCGCCCCGGTTGCGGAACACCAGCCGCCCGTCCCGCTCATGGGCCTCGAAGCCATGCGCCAGCATCAGCGGCTCCAGGCTGTCGCGCGCGCTCTCCACCGCCTCGACGGAATAGCCCTGCAACAGCCCGTGCAGCCCCGCGACATCCACATCCGCCAGCCCGGCCCGCGCGCAGATCTCCCGCACCGCGTCCGACAGCGCCACCATATGCGTGCGCCCCGACAGCCAGTGGCCCAGCGCATGATTGGGCCCGTCCGACCAGACATCGCCGCGGCGCGGGAAATCCGGCCAGGGCCGCGCGTCCCACGCCCAGGCAAAGGCACGGCCCATGTCGATCATCCGCCCCTCATAGGCCCGGCTCGACGGGTTGTGCGCGGGATCTCCCCAGTGATCCTGCACCGCCTTCAGATAGCAGCGCTGGATATAGCGATCCTGCCCCCCGGTGCTGTAATGCGGCAGCGCGCTTTCGGACGAGCCGGGATCGAAGAACACGTTCGGCTGGTTCGTCCCCTTGTCCACCGCCGGGCAGCCATACTCGGTGAACCAGATCGGCTTCATCTCGGGCTGCCAGTCGGTCGGCACCGCCTGCCGCGCGCCGCCGGGCCGGTCGAAATGCCGCCGCCCCCACCAGTTGCGCAGATCCTTCGGGCGGAACACCCAGGGCTCGCCATGGGCGCCATCCTCGATCGGGCGGCGAAGCTGCGCGTCGCGCTCGGCCGCGCTGGCGTAATACCAGTCATAGCCCTCGCCGCCCTCGATGTTTGCGCGCAGATACCCCGGATCATGGATCGCGCCATAAGCGGCATCCGCGTGATCCTCGCCCTCGCGCCAGTCCGACAGCGGCATGTAATTGTCGATGCCCACGAAATCGACCGCCGGATCCGCCCAGAGCGGGTCCAGGTGGTGATACACGTCGCCCGAGCCGTCCGCCGGATGATAGCCGAAATACTCCGACCAATCGGCAGCATAGGAGATCTTCGTCCCCGCCCCCAGCACGGCGCGCACATCCGCCGCAAGCGCCCGCAGTCCCGCGACCATCGGAAAGCTGGTTGGCCCGTCGCGCAGCTGCGTCAGCCCCCGCAGCTCGGACCCGATGCAGAACGCATCCACCCCGCCCGCGGCCGCACAAAGATGCGCGTAATGCAGGATGAAACGCCGCCAGGACCATTCCGCGGGCCCGTCATAGACCACCTCGCCGTCGATCACCGCGAAATCCGCGGGAACCGCCTGCCCCAGAAAGGCCGCAACCTCCGCCCCCGCCTGCGCCGTCCGGTCGGGGCTGCCCGCCCGCCCCGGCGCGACAGACCCCGTGATCCGCCCGCGCCACGGAACCGCAGGCTGCTCGGCCGCATCGCTCCAGGGATCGGGCAGGCCGTTGCCGGCGCGAATGTCCATCAGCAGGAAGGGATAGAACATCACTGCCTGCCCGGCCTCCTTCAGCCGCGCGATGGCCTGCACGACCGACGCATCCGCCGGCGTCCCGCCAAAGCCCGGCCGCCCCTCGACCTGCCCCACCACGGCGGCCTCGGCACGGCCCAGCCCCGCCACCCGCCAGGGCATCTCCACCCCGTCATGGGCCGACTGCTCGACCTTGGGCTCGATCCGGCACGACCCGCAACGCAGGTCCGAGCCGAACCAGCTCACCACCAGCGACACCGCGCGGCAGGCGGGCAGTTCCGCCACCAGGTTGTCGATCGCCAGGTCCGCATCGGCCCGGCCCTGGTCGTTGTTCACGTTCAGCACCCGGCTCTCGCCCTTGCCCAGCGCGAACGACACCGGCTCGGTCGCCAGCGCGTACTCCCCCGTCCCCGGCACCAGCGCCACGGCCGAGACGTTGCGCACCGGCTCCTGCGGCGCATCGCCGGCCGCGCGCATCACCTCGAAGCCGAACTGCGGGATGCGGTTGCCGAAGGGCCCAAGCCCGAGGTTCTCGATCACCACATAGGCCGTGCCGCGATAGGCCGGCGCCTGCCCGTCCGCGAAAGCCGCCGCGATCAGCGGATCGGGCAGCTGCGTCTCGCTCCCCGGGTAAAGCCGCAGATCGAGCAATGATCCATCGATCACCTGCCCGTCGGCCCAGATCCGCCCGATCCGCGCGACCTCTCCCTCGCAAAGCGCGATCGCCAGGCTCACGCTGTAGCTGTAGTCGCGCCGCTCGGGGGCCGAGGCGCCCTTGCCGCCCCCGCTCGTGGCCACATGCTCGACGAAGCGGCTCGACCAGATCACCTGCCCGGAAAGCCGCATCTGCCCCAGAAGCCGCGGCACCGGGGCGCCTTCGCGGGCCCCCATCACCCGCAGCCGGTCGCGGCGCCCGACCTCCATCGTGCGCGCGCCCACCCCGAACACCTGCCCGTCGATGACGGCCCCCAGCATCGCGCCGGCCGCCTTGCCGATCACGGCCGAGGACAGGCCCAGCACGCCGCCCCCCAGGGACGCGCCAAACGCACCGCCCGCGGCAGCCAGTATCACAGTCGCCATCGGCGCCTCCTGTCAGGAAATCGGTCAGGGAAATCGAAAGGTCGCGGCGATCTTCGCGGCCCAGGCGGCACCCAGCGGGGACTCGACCACGCCCCGCCCGCTATAGGCATGGATAAAGGACGCCTCGCCCGCCGCGGTCGAGGCAAGGATCCCCAGATGCTTGGCCACGGCACCCCGCCGCATCCGGAACAGCAGCACGTCGCCCGGCACCGCCTCGGCCAGCCGCACCGGGCGCAGATGCCGCGCCGCCGCAACGAGCAGCCGCTCCGCGCCCTCGGGCTCCGACCAGTCCGGCGTATAGGCCGGCACCGGCTCCGGCTCCGCGCCATAGCGCGCGCGCCAGACGCCGCGCAGCAGCCCCAGGCAATCGCAGCCCGCCCCGCGCAGGCTCGCCTGGTGGCGATAGGGCGTGCCCAGCCAGCCGCGCGCGATGTCCACGATGTCATCCTGCATGGCCGTCCTCCTGCCAATGGGTCGGCCCGCCGTCATGCACGTCCCCGGCGCGCGGATAGGCCATCACCCAGTCCTCGCCCGGCATGTGCGGAAAGCCCCTGAAATTCAGCGCGTTTGCAAACCGGTCGCGACAGGTCTCGAAGCGCTTGTCGCACCCCGCGACCACCCGCAGCCGGTCCCCCGGCGCAACCTCGGCCTTGGCCTCGGACCACAGCACCAGCCGGCGCAGCACCCCCTCGCCCCGATCCTCGCGCACGACCGCCGCAAGCCCGGCATTGGCCCCGCTCAGCCATTCCAGCGCCCCGCCCCGGAACCAGCCCGGCGCATGGGCGGCATCCTCGGCGATCAGCACCGCGCCCCGCGTGATTGCCTGCACCACCTCCGCCTCGCGCATCAGCGCAGGCAGGCCCACATCCACCCCGCAGCGCGCGTCGCCCAGCACCCGGTCGCAACCGCGCAGATAGGCACGGCCCAGCGGCTGGTTCAGCCGCTCCGCCAGCCCCCGCAACTCCGCCTCGAAAGCCCCGCCCACGACCCGGATCTCGCCCAGACCGCCGCGGAACTGCTCGACCCGCGCCCGGGGATCGCTCCAGTCCACCAGCCACAGCCGCACCTCGGCGCCGTCGAACCGCCCCGCCAGGACATCCGCCTCGGACACCCGGTCCGAACGCAGCGCGCCCACCGCCTGCGCATTGTCCACGCTCAGCCCCGCCGACCGCTCCAGCGCGCCCGCATCCAGCCCGGCCCCCGCCTCGAACACCAGACCGCCGAACGCCAGGTCGCGGTCGTGATCGGTGAAGCCCAGCCGCAGCCCGTCGCGCCGCGCGATCTCCCAGCAGCGGGCAAGCGTCGCAAGCCCCGCGCGCTGACGGGCGCGGAACAGGCCCGCATCCCCGCTCATTCGCGCACCTCGATCACCGGCACCGAAGGGATTTCGCCGGCCGAGAAACTGGCCACGCTCGCCTCGATCCGGTCGGTGTCGAAGCGTACCGGCACGTCGAACTCGTAGCCCGCCGTGACCGGCGCCCCCAGCCCTGGCGCCACCGCGAAGCTGACCACGCCGGTCAGCGCATCGACGGTGAAATGCACGCCCTCCGCCCGCTCGTCGCCGCCCACCGCGACCCGCACCGTGCCCGCCACCGGCTTGGTGATGGGCCGCGCATAGCTTTCCCCGCCCGAGCGATAGGTCTTGAGCAGCTGGAAATCCGTCCGCGCCCCGTCGCCCGCGCCCAGGGGCTGGTCGGGCGGCCCCACCCGGTCCGACGGCAGGCAGGACTTCCAGTCGCTCCAGTCCTTCCAGCGGAACCCGTGCAACTGGCCTGCGCGGGCCTCGAAGAAGCCGATCAGCGCCGCCAGATCGTCGAGCGAGCGCATCCCCATCCCCGCATCGAAGCGCCTGCGCGAATGCGCCCAGGGGGTAGAGCGTTCCTCCGCCCCGTTCGACAGCGTCACGATTTCCGTGCGCCGCTCAGGCCCGCCGACAGAGCCGAAGGACAGTGACGCCGGAAACCTCACGTCGTGAAAACCCATCTTGTCCCTCACTGGTTGCGGCGGCCCTGGCCCAGCGCCCGGCCAAGCTCTGCCGCGATCTGGCTCCGCGAGCGGCGGAACCCCTCGACATCGGGGGTGGAGATGTTGACCACCACCTGCACCGGCCGCCCACCGCCGCCCGCGCGCACGCCCAGCCGCCCGTCAGGCCCGCGCGCCAGCGGCATGATCGCCTCCGGCCCCGCCTCGCCCATCAGGCCCACGCGCCCGCCGCGCATGGGAAACCGCGTCGGCCCGTCGATCACCCCGCCCGAGGCAAAGGCCCGCACCTGCCCGGACGAGAACGCGGCCCCCTTCGCAAAGGCGCCACCGAACAGCCCGCCCAGCGCGCCCCCCAGCGCGTCCTGCACCGGGCGCATGGCGGCCGTCAGCACGCCGTTGGTCAGCCCGCGCCCGACGCCCGTCAGCACCTCAGACAGCCGCGCCCCGTCGAAGATCAGGTCGTTGACCGCCCCCTTCAGACTGCTGCCGAAGGTGCGCGCCAGGCTCCCCGCCTCGGCGCCCGCGCCGCGCATCGACCCGGCCGCCTCCTCCATTTCGGCGCGGAACGCCGCCGTCACCGCTTCGGTCCCGCCGATGGTGCCTTCCAGCGCCATCAGCGTTTCCTCCAGCCGCGCCACCGCCTGCTCAGCCTCCGTCATGCCGTTCTCCTCTCGATCCGTCGGGATAGATCCGCGCAAGCGCATCGAGCCCCGCGCGCGTCATCGCGCCCGCGCCCCCAGCGCCACCGCCCGCCATCAGCATCAGCTCCGCCGGCGTCAGCGCCCAGAACGCGTCCGGCGCCAGCCCCAGCTCGACCAGCCCCAGCCGCATCAGCCGCGGCCAGTCCACGCCGCTCATGGGCTGCCCGGCACGGCAAAGGTCACGGCCAGAAGCCGCGCCCCCGCCCGCGCCGCCGCCATCGGGCCGCCGCCGATCCGCGCCTCGGCCAGCGCCGCGCGCTCCATGCCCAGCCCCGCCGCCAATAGCGCCAGCAGATCCGAGGCGGAAAACCGCCCCGCCTCGAACCGCTCGGCCAGCGCGACCAGCGATCCCTCGCCCAGTTCCGCCTCCAGCGCCGCCAGCGCGCCCAGGCTCAGCCGCATGACGCGCGCCTCGCCATCGACCTCCAGCGCCACCTCGCCGCGATAGGGATTGACCATCACAGCGCCGCGAAACTCAGCGCCCCCGCGGACGCCATGGCCATCTCGTAGACCGCCTCGCCGTCGTGGTTGCCCGAATACTCGATCGAGGTGATCTGGAACGGCCCCTCCACGATGCCGAAATCGGGGATGATCACCTGGAACTGCGGGATGATCCCGTCGAAAAAGATCTGCCGCGCCCGCTCGTCGGTGTCCTGGTCGCGGAACACGCCCGACCCGCTGATCGCGGCGGACCGCACCCCGGTCCCGCCCAGAAGCTCGCGCCAGCCGCCCGCGCTTTGCAGGTTGGTCACGTCCACCGTCTCGGCGTTGAAGGCGATGCGCGAGGCGCGCAGCCCCGCCACCGTCTCGAAACTGCCCGATCCGTTCATGTCGATCTTGATAAGCAGATCCCTGCCCTTTTGCGCCACCATGGCCCCGCCCCTTTCGTTTCAGATGTCCTGTTCGGAGAACCGCTCAAAAGTCCTGTTCCAGAACCGCGCGAAAGCGCAGCTCCACCCGGCGCGGGCCAGTGCCCCGGCCCCGCTCGGCGCGGATATGAAGCATCCGCAGATCGACCAGGTGCCCCTGCGACAACACCAGCGGCACGCTCAGAAGCGCGTCGCACACCGCCGCCGCCGCCGCCTTCGGCCGCGAGAAGCCTTCGGTCCGCGCATGCACCGTCACCGCGAAGTCATGCACCGCCCCCACGCTCGTCTTGGTGGACGCGTCGCGCACCCGCTCCTCGCCCAGCGTGACCAGCAGGGGCGGCTCGGATCCCGGCTCCAGCGGGGGCGGCGCGTCGTGGATCGCGCCGCCCACCAGTTCCTGCAACGCGGCATCCCCCGTCAGCCGGGCATAGACCGCCGCCTGCAAGGCTTCCGACAGGGCGTAGCTCATGCCGGTCTCCCTTCTTCCGCCAGGCAGGTCAGGTAGCGCCCGCGCGGCCCGGTCTCGGCCACCGATTGCAGCACATAGACCCGCAGCCCCTCGCGTAGCCGGTCGCCCGGCCTCGGCCGACGGGGCGATGCCACCGGCACGCCGCGCAGCGTGATGCGCCAGCCCTGCACGCCCAGCACCTGGCCGCCCTCAGCAATCCGCGCGCCGCCCCTCGGCGCCATCTCGGCCCAGAGCGTGCCACGCATCGCCCAACTCACGTCCCAGCCGCCCATCCCGTCGGGGATACGCTCGGGCGCTTCCAGCACCAGCCGGCGCCACATCCGCGCGGCGCTCACAGCAGGTCTCCCAGCAGGCGCACGGTGCGGTAGCGCTCGATCAGCGCCAGCACCCCGAAGGACATGGTCGCCGGAGCCCCGTAACCAGCCGCGCGCGCCTCGTGATTCTCGGCCGCCAGCAGCATCACCGCCTGCGCCAAGTCCGCCGGCAGGTCCGACCAGTGCGGTCCGAACCCGGCCAGGAACCGCAGTCGCGCCCGCCCGCCCAGGGGGATGCGCGGCAACGGATCGCCACGCAGCTCCGGCCGGTAGATATCCCGGTGCAGCCGATAGCGCCCCGGCTCCACCACCTCGACGCCGCCCGCACGGTCGACCAGCGCCAGCTCGCTTACCGCGCTCACGGGTCCCACCGGCAGGCCCTGCCGCTCCTCCGAGAACCAGTGCGCCACCTCCCATTCGCAGTCCCGCTCCAGCAGCGCCTTGCCGATGCGCCCCTCGATCGCGGCCATCGCCGCGCGCAGGCAGAAGGCCAGCGCCGCATCCTCCGCCCCGTCATCGGCAAAGCCCGATCCCAGCCGCAGATGCGCCGCCAGATCGGCCACCGGCAGCGCCGCCGTCTCCGGCGCACTCAGTTCCCGCAGGTTCATCGCGCGTCCCCCCTCAGGCCGCGATGCGCAGCACGATGGCCCGCTCCAGCATCCGGCCCGTGTTGGTCGCCGCCCGCGCGCACAGCATGTAGAAACGCCCCGGCACGCCCGACCGCACCCGCGCATGCGAGGCGCGGTCGTCGAAGCTCTGGCACGCGATCACCGGGTCGCCCAGGTCGCCTGCGGGCATGATCGACCAGCCCAGGTCGGCATCCACATACTCGCCCGGCTCCAGGTAGCCCTGGCGCCAGTCGATGCAGGCCTCGGCCTCGGCCCCGGCCGCCTTCATCAGATAGCCACTCATGCGCGTCTCCCGCTCTGGAAAGGAAAAGGGCGCCCCCACAGGGACGCCCCGGATCACTGCCTGGCTCAGGCCCGTCAGGCGGTGGCGAATTTCAGCAGCTTGATCGCCGCGAAATCGCTGACATCGCCGCCGATGCGCTTGGTCGCGTAGAACAGCACATGGGGCTTGGCGCTGAAGGGATCGCGCAGGATGCGCAGGTCCGGCCGCTCGGCGATGGTGTAGCCCGCGCCGAAATCGCCGAAGGCGATGGCGGTCGCACCCGCCGCGATATCGGGCATGTCCTCGACGATCAGCACCGGATAGCCCATCAGCCGCGCAGGCTCGCCCGCGGCCAGCCCGTCCGACCACAGGAAGCGGCCATCCGCGTCCTTCATCTTGCGCACGGCGCCCGCGGTCTTCGAGTTCATCACGAAATTCGCCCGCGCCCGGTAGCGCGCGCCCAGGCTGTAGACCAGGTCCACGATCGCATCCGCGGGCTCCGTGGCCGAGAAGTCGCCCGCGGCCCCGGTCGCCACATAGCCCAGCGCCCCCCAGGTCCACGAGCCGTTGTCCACCGCCGTGTAGCTCAGGAAGCCCGTGGGCTTGTCCACCCCGTCGCCGTTGACAAAGGCGCCGCCTTCGGCACGGGCGAACTTGTCGCCGATACGCTCGGCCAGCCAGCCCTCCACGTCGAAGGCGCTGTCGTCCAGCAGCCGCTGGCTTGCCTTGGGCAGCGCCGACAGCTCGTGCAGCGGGATCGAGATGCGCTCGATCTGCGGCGTCGCGGTCTCGCCGGTGGCCCCGGTCTCGCTGGCCCAGCCAGAGCCGATATCGGTATGGTCCACCAGCACGTCATAGGCCGAGGCCTCGACCTGCACCACATTGGCCACCGCCCGCAGCGAACCCGCGTCGCGCAGCACGCCGGCGATGCCCAGCGCGGTCTGCGGATCGACCAGGTATCCGCCTTCCGCGGAAACCGAGGTGTTCATCGCCTTGCCCTCGATCTCCAGGTGGCGCAGCCCGTCATCATCGCCCGATCGCAGATAGGCGGCAAAGGCCTTCTTGTGGGGCACTTCGATTTCCGCCTGGGCGGACAGCGGCGGCCGCTTGGCGGCATGGGTCTTACGGTCGAGCATGGTCAAACGCTGATCCTGTTCCTTGAGTTGCATCTTGATGTCGTCGCGAAATGCCTTGAAATCGCTCAGAAAGCCGGAAACGGCCGACTTCACGTCCAGCGCCTCGCCAGCCGCGGCAGCGGCCCAGGGCGCCGTATCCTTGTGGTGCATGGGAAAGATCCTCGATGAAGGGTTGATCGTCTGGCAATGCGGGCCTCAGCCCATCAGCGCCCGCGCCTGCGCAAAGCTGTCGGCCAGCTCGCGCGCCAGCGCCTCGTCCGAGGCGTCGGCGGTGCTGACCCGCGCCTGCGGCAGCATCGGAAAGGTCACCACCGACACTTCCCACAACTCGATTTCCAGAAGCGCGCGCCCCCCCGCCTCGTCGCGGGCGGCGCGCAGGGTCCGGTAGCCGATCGACAGCCCGTCGATGGCGCCCGCCTCGATCAGCGCCAGCGCCTCGCGGCCCGCCTGCACCTCCGACAGGATGCGGCCCCGCACGAACAGGCCGCGCGCATCCTCGCGGATTTCCTCCCAGACGCCGATGGGCCGCGCGGGATCGTGCTGCCAGAGCATCTTCACCCGCCGCCCGTCGCGCGCCAGCGCCCGCAGGCTGCCGGCATAGGCGCCGGGCCGCACCGTGTCGCCGCCCTGGTCGGGCACCCCGAACAGGCTGGCATAGCCCTCGATGGCGCAGTCGCGCAGCGCCAGCCCCTCCCCGCCGCTGAACTTGGTCTCCAGCGGCGGGGCCTGCATGTATCCGCTCATCACGGGCTCCCTCATTGTGTCATGGTCAGAAAGCGCAGCGCCACCTCGGCGGCCAGGAACCCGGCCAGCCCCGTGGCCGCCAGCCACATCCGCCGCTCCACCCGGTCCAGCGCGATCTCGATGTGATGCAGCCGCCGCTCCAGGTTGATCCAGCGCTCCTCCGTGACCCGCTCATGGGTCTCGATCCGCGCCGCGTTCACGTCGAACGGCTCGTACAGGAACCGCGAGCCGCCGACCCGTCCCGCGCGCCCGCTCATGCCGGGTCCGCCAGCCGCGGCAGCCCCAGCAGGGCGCGCTTCTCGGCGTCCGTCAGGAACCCCGCCTCGCTCACCCGCCGCCACTGCGCCTCGCGCTCGGCGGCCAGCGCCGGGATGCCGTCCAGGTCCGCCCGCAGGCACAGCCCCGCGCCGTAACGCTCCGGCAGCCAGCCGTTCAGCGCCGCCAGCGTCTTGCCGATCAGGGGCAGCACGGTCAGCCGGTAGAAGGCGCGGTTCGCCTCCTGGTAGTTCGCGTAGGTGTTGTCGCCCGGAAAGCCCAGCAGCATCGGCGGCACCCCGAAGGCGAGTGCGATCTCCCGCGCCGCCGCGTCCTTGGTCTTGTGAAATTCCATGTCCGAGGGCGAGAAGCCCATCGGCTTCCAGTCGAGCCCGCCCTCCAGCAGCATCGGCCGACCCGCATTGCGCGCGCCCTGGTGGTGCGTCTCAAGCTCGTCGCGCAGCCGCGCGTACTGGTCCGCGCCCAGCTGCCCCAGCCCGTCCGCCCCCTTGTAGACGATCGCGCCCGAGGGCCGCGCCGCGTTGTCCAGCAGCGCCTTGGACCAGCGCGCGGCCGCGTTGTGCACATCCACCGCCACGGCCGCCGCCTGCATCGGGCTCAGCCCGTAATGGTCGTCCTGCGGATGGAACGCCCGCACATGCAGGATGGGCGGCACCCCCTCGCGCATGGCAAACACCTGCTTGCGCCCGCCCACCGCGTATTCATAGGCCACCGGCCAGCCATCCGCCCCCGGCACCACCCGCATGCGGTCGGATCGCAGCACATGCAGCTCGGCAGGCCCCCCCGCCAGCGTCTCGCCCGCCGCCTCCAGGTAGCCGTCCCCGGTCAGCAGCAGCTGGCCGAACAGCGCCTCGAACAGCGCCGCCCGCCCCTGCGCCGGGTTGGGCCGCTCCAGCAGGCCCAACAAGGGGTGCGCCTCGTAGCGCCGGTCGGCATCCTGCAGCAGCACCGGCACCGCGGCGGCGGCCTCGGCGATCATCTTCACGCAGCGGAACCCCACCGGGTTCTGCACGAAACCCGTCCGCGTCAGCGACGCGGCGTCGCGCGGGCTCCAGGCCGCGCGCCCGCCCGCATGCATCGCCACCACCGTGGCCGCCGCCGACGCCTTCTTCTCGGCCACGTCCGCAGACGCCGCCCGAAACAGCTTGAAACCCATGCGCTCCCGCTCCTGATCTGTGGTGAAAAGCCCGGCCGCCCGCGCTCAGAGCGGGCGCACCCGCGGCGCGACGTAGTCGCTGGCGGGGCGGATCATCAGCTCGTGCAGCGCCCAGACCAGCGCATCCAGCCGGTCCGGGCTGCCGCGGCCCGCATAGCCCGCCCGCGTCATCTGGCTCATCTGATCCTCAAGCTTCGGGAACGCGCCGACATGGCGCACCCGCCCCTGCTCATACAGCGCCGCCACCGGCTCGGCCCGCGCGCCCTTGGACTGGCTCGCGTTCACCTCGACGATCCGCACGAAGGGATCGATCCCCCGGATCACCGCGCCGACCAGCTTGCCGCCCTGGTTGACCTCGGCCACCAGCGCATCGGCCCCGTGCTCGCCCAGCTTGCGCAGCGCGCGGCCCGCCCATTCCGTCGGCCCCACCCCGCCCAGGCTCGCATCCTCCAGCACATAGGCCGTCCAGTCCTGCGGCTTGCCCTTGCAGACGACGCCCGCGACCACGATGCCGCATTCGTCACCCCCCGCCCGGTCCCCCACGGAGGGGTCCACCGCCACCACGATCCGGTCCAGCGCCGGCGCCTCGGCCACCCGCGCCGCGTCCAGCCCATCCAGCGACCAGAACGCACCCTCGGTGTCGGTCAGCATCTCGCCGTCCAGCTCCTGCCGGCCCAGCCGCGTGCCGCGATAGCGCGCGGTGATCTTTTCCAGGAACGTCTCCGCCAGGTACAGCCGGTTGGCCTCGGTGGGGGCCGCGGTCCGCACCGTGTCGGCATCGTCCAGCAGCCGGCGCAGCAGCGGCGTCGCCCGCGGCGTCGTCGTCACCACCTGCCGCGGATCGTCGCCCAGCCGCAGGCAGAACTGAAGCATGTCCCAGGTCTCCTCGGCACGCTTCCACTTGGCCAGCTCGTCGCACCAGGCCGCATCGAATTGCGGCCCCCGCAGCGCCTCCGGGTCCGAGGCCGAATAGCACTTCGCCTCCGCCCCGTTGGCCCAGACCAGCCGCCGCCGCGTCGCCTGCCACTCGGGCCGCCGGTCGGGCGGCGAACAGGCCAGGATCCCGCTGTCGCCCATCACCATCACGTCCCGCGCCTGGTCATAGGTTTCGCCCACCAGCGCCACCCGCCGCGCCCGGCCCGGCGCCTCCGGCGTGGCCCCCTCCACCTGCGCCCGGACCCATTCCGCCCCGGTGCGCGTCTTGCCCGCGCCGCGCCCGCCCAGCACGACCCAGGTCGTCCAGTCGCCCTCGGGCGGCAGCTGGTGATCGGCATGGGCCCAGTGCTCGAACAGGAACGGCAACGCCAGCAGGGCGTTCTCGCTCAGCCCCTCAAGGAAGCTCTCGATCTCCTCCGCGCTCGCCGATCCAAGCAAGTCTTTGACGGATCTCGGCGCGCGCCGCATCGAGGTCGAGCCGGCGGGACGCCGCGTTTGTGCCATATGTGCCAAGGGAACCCTCAAGTTCGAATACCGTCTGAAGCTGCTTGATATGCGCGCGGTACAGCTCCTGCCGGTGCCGCGCGTCACTGCCGTTTTCCTCGTCGGTCTCCAGCTTCCGGACCGACGCCTGTAACGCCTTGAAAAGGGATGCGTAGACCTCGCGCGCCTGTTCCAGGCGCAGCGCCGTCGCCGCGTCGCCGTCGGGCGGACGCACTGTCATGGGGATGCCTGCTCGTTATCGGTGGGGATCGGCCGGCCGGCCCGTCACGGACGGCACGGCATGAAAAAGGGCGGCGCCGCTTTCGCGGCCCGCCCTCGGATGTGTCCCAGTATGCGCTTAGCTATACCTCAGGGCGCGCGCTGAGTCAAGCACTATACCCTGAGCTGCACAGGCAGCGCGCGCTGCTCACTGCCCGTTCTGCAACCGCCGGTAATTCGCGACGTTGCGGTTGTGCTCCTCCAGCGTCTCGGCAAAGGCATGCCCGCCGGTCCCGTCCGCCACGAAATAGATGAAGTTCGACGCCTCCGGGCTTGCCGCCGCCTCAAGCGAGGCGCGGCCCGGATTGGCGATCGGCCCCGGCGGCAGGCCGTCCACCTGGTAGGTGTTGTACTCCACCGCCCCATGCTCGCGGCTCTCCGTCACGCCGTCGATGTCGCTGCGCCGGATCGGCCGGTCGAACACCGACTGCCCGCGGGTGATGCCGTAGATGATCGTCGGATCCGTCTGAAGCCGCATGCCGCGGTTCAGCCGGTTCACGAACACCGCCGCCACCGTGCCCCGCTCCTGCGGCACCCCCGTCTCCTTCTCGATGATGGATGCCAGCACCAGCAATTCCTCGGGCGTGTCGATCGGCAGGCCGGCGTCGCGCCCCTCCCAGGCCGCCGCGATCCGTGCCTCCTGCGCCGCGCGCATCTGCGCGACCAGCGCCGCCCGGTCCGCCCCTTCGTTGAACGCATAGGTATCGGGCGCCAGCATCCCCTCGGAGGGTACCTCCGTGATCTCGCCCTCCATGACCGGGATCGCGCGCAGGCCCTCGATCACCTGGAACACCGTCAGCCCCTCGGACACGCTCACCCGGAAAGCGACCGACTGGCCGTCCTCCTCCAGCGCCGTGACCCGCTCGAGCGCGTCCTCCAGCGTCTCCGGCTGCTCCTGCGGCGCCTCGGCCAGCAGGTCGCGCAGCCGCAGCCCCACCCCGCCATTGTTGATCGTGAACGTCGCCTCGAACCGCGCCGCCGCCGCCGTGCCGCTGGTCAGCTGGTCCAGGATCTCCACCATCGAGGCCCCGGCCGGGATCCGGTAAAGCCCGAATTTCAGCTCGTCGTCCTGGCCGGTGTAGCGCGCGCCGATGCGGAACACGGTCTCGTTGCGGATGGCGCCCGCCTCGGTCAGCGCCTGCGTGACGCGCGCAAGGTTCGCCCCCCGCGGCACCTCGACCACCGCCGCCTCGGCCAGCGGGCCGGGCCCGTTGAAGGTGTCGTTGCCCCATTTCAGCAGGCCAAGCACGACCACCAGACCCAGGATCAGGAATGTCAGCGCATTCGCCGCGATATGCCGTGCCATGCCGCCTTTCTTCGCCACCGTCTCAGACCCGCGTCAGGACCAGCGCCGCGTTGGTCCCGCCGAACCCGAAGGAGTTCGACATCGCCACGTCGATCCGCCGCTCCCGCGCCGCGTTGGGCGCCAGATCGATCGGCGTCTCCACCGCCGGGTTGTCCAGGTTGATCGTCGGCGGCGCGACCTGGTCGCGCAGCGCCAGCACGCAGAAGATCGCCTCGACCGCGCCCGCGGCCCCCAGCAGATGCCCGATCGAGGATTTGGTCGAGGACATCGTCACCTTGGCCGCCGCATTGCCCAGAAGCCGCTCGACCGCGCCCAGCTCGATCGTGTCCGCCATCGTGGACGTGCCATGCGCGTTGACATAGTCCACCGCATCCGGCGCCAGCCCCGCGCGCTTCAGCGCCGCCCGCATCGCGCGCATCCCGCCATCGCCATCCTCCGACGGCGCCGTGATGTGATAGGCGTCGCCAGACAGGCCGTAACCCGTCACCTCGGCATAGATCTTCGCGCCGCGCTTCTTCGCGTGCTCGTATTCCTCCAGCACCACCACGCCCGCGCCCTCGCCCATGACAAAGCCGTCACGGTCCTTGTCCCAGGGGCGCGAGGCGTGCTGCGGATCGTCCCGCCGCTGGGTCGAAAGCGCCTTGCAGGCGTTGAAACCGGCGATGCCCAGCTCGCAGATCGAGGCTTCGGCCCCGCCCGCCACCATCACGTCCGCATCGTCCAGCGCGATCAGCCGCGCCGCGTCGCCGATGGCATGGGCGCCGGTCGCGCAGGCCGTCACCACCGAATGGTTCGGCCCCTTGAACCCGTAGCGGATCGACACCTGCCCCGAGGCCAGGTTGATCAGCGCCGAGGGAATGAAGAACGGAGAGATCCGCCGCGGCCCACGCTCCTTCAGCGTGATCGAGGCGTCATAGATCGTCTGCAACCCCCCGATGCCCGAACCGATGATGACCCCGGTGCGCAGCAACTCCTCCTCGTCCGAAGGCGCCCAGCCCGCGTCGCGCACCGCCATGTCGGCGGCGGCCATGCCGAACAGGATGAAATTGTCGATCTTCTTGGCATCCTTCGCGGACACCCAGTCCTCGGGATTGAAGGTGCCGTCCGACCCGTCGCCATAGGGTACCTGGCAGGCATAGTTGGTCGGCAGGTGGCTCGCGTCGAAATGGGTGATCGTCCCGGCCGCGGATCGCCCTTCCAGCAGGCGCTTCCAGCTTTCCTCGACCCCGCACGCCAGGGGCGACACCATGCCCAGGCCCGTCACGACGACACGACGCATCCGCATTCCTTTCCCACACCAGTCACGCGCGCATGATTAACGCGCCGCCGCCACCCGGGCAAGACATCCGCCCTGCGGCCGCGTTTGCGGCGGAAACCGCCCGCCACCCTTTCAGATACGAAAAAGGCGCCACGAGGGCGCCTTGATCTTGCCGGTCATCGCGCGTCGCTCAGGAGGCGCCTTCGATGAATTTCACGGCATCGCCGAAGGTCTGGATCGTCTCGGCAGCGTCATCGGGGATCTCGATGCCGAATTCCTCTTCGAACGCCATGACCAGTTCGACGGTGTCGAGGCTGTCCGCGCCCAGATCGTCGATGAACGAAGCGGATTCGGTCACCTTTTCCGCATCGACGCTCAGGTGCTCGACGACAATTTTCTTCACGCGTTCTGCGACGTCGCTCATGATTAAGTCCTCATATGTTGGCCCGACTTCGCGTGCCTTCTTGTTCGGTCCCAGATGCGGCGCTGTTGCCGCGTGGTTCGTGGTCCTGCCCAACGCAGACAGTGCCGCGAGACAGCCCCCCCGGCAACACGGGGGCGCTATATCACACTCCCGTGGGATGGCAAACGCTAATGCATCCGCCGCGCGACGGGCCCGGCGGGCCGTTGCGCGCCCGCCATCCCGCGGGGCCTCAGATCATCGCCATGCCGCCATTGACGTGCAGCGTCTGCCCGGTGACGTAGGCCGCCTCCTCCGAGGCCAGATACACTGCCGCCGCCGCGATCTCTTCGGAATGGCCCATCCGCCCCGCCGGGATGCCGCCCAGAAGCTTTTCCTTCTGCGCGTCGTTCAGCGCGTCCGTCATCGCCGTGGTGATGAAACCCGGCGCGATGCAGTTCACCGTGATCCCCCGGCTCGCGACTTCGGCGGCCAGCGATTTCGACATGCCGACCATCCCCGCCTTCGACGCGGCATAGTTGCCCTGCCCCGGATTGCCCGTGGTGCCCACGATCGACGAGATGTTCACGATCCGGCCCCAGCGCGCCTTCATCATGCCGCGCAGCACGCCCCGGCACAGCCGGAAGGTCGAGGTCAGGTTGACCGCGATCACCGCGTCCCATTCCTCGTCGGACATGCGCATGAACAGGTTGTCGCGGGTCACGCCCGCATTGTTCACCAGGATATCCAGCCCGCCCATCGCGGCCACCGCCTGCTTCGGCAGCGCCTCGACCGCCTCGGCGTCGCCCAGGTTGCAGGGCAGCACATGCGCCCGCTCGCCCAGCTCGGCCGCCAGCTCCTCCAGCGGCGCCGTGCGCGTGCCCGACAGGGCGACCGTCGCGCCCTGCGCATGCAGCGCCCGCGCGATCGCGCCCCCGATCCCGCCCGAGGCGCCGGTCACCAGCGCCGTCTTTCCGTCAAGTCGAAACATCATGCCCCTCCGGTGAATGCCTTCGCGTCGGCCGCCGTGTTGACGGCCTTCGTGGCCGCCTCCTTCGCGATCCGCCGCACCATGCCGCTCAGCGCCTTGCCGGCGCCCACTTCAACGAATTCGTCCACGCCCTGCGCCGCCATCCAGGCCACGCTCTCGCGCCAGCGCACGGAACCCGTGACCTGCGCGATCAGGTTGGCGCGGATCGTGGCCGCATCGCCCACCGCCTCGGCGCAGACATTCTGCACCACCGGCACCGCAGGGTCGCGGATCTCGACATCGGCCAGCGCCCCGGCCATCACCTCGGCCGCCGGCGCCATCAGCGCGCAATGGAAAGGCGCGCTGACCGGCAGCAGCAGCGCGCGCTTCGCCCCCTTCGAGGGGGCCAGCGCCACCGCGCGTTCCACCGCCGCCTTCGTGCCGGAAATCACCACCTGCGCGGGATCGTTGTCGTTGGCGGCGTTCAGCACCTCGCCCTCCGCGGCCTCCTCGGCCAGCGCGCGCACCGCCGCCAGGTCCAGCCCCAGGATCGCCGCCATCGCCCCGGTGCCCACCGGCGTCGCCTGCTGCATCGCGCGCCCGCGGATCCGCAGAAGCCGCGCGGTGTCCGACAGGCTCAGCGCGCCCGCCGCGCACAGCGCCGAATACTCGCCCAGCGAATGCCCCGCGACGAAGGCCGCCGAAGTCACCGGCACGCCCTCGGCCTCCAGCGCGCGGATCGCGGCCATGGATGTGGCCATCAGCGCGGGCTGGGCGTTCTCGGTCAGGGTCAGCGTCTCGATGTCGCCCTCCCAGATCAGCGCCGACAGGCTTTCGCCCAGCGCCGCATCCACCTCGTCGAACACGGCGCGCGCCGCCGGATAGGCCTCGGCCAGGTCGCGCCCCATGCCGATGGTCTGCGCCCCCTGGCCGGGGAATAGAAATGCTCGGGCCATGCCCCCTCCCGCTTTCATCAGGTCCGCGCCCCCTCTAGCCCGCGCCTGCCTTCCCCGTCCAGACCCGTGCCGCGCGCGCTTGCAATCGCGCCGGGCTCTTGTATAAGGCCCCGTCTCCCCGAAACGGACGAACGCGCCGCCAATCGGACATGGCCCGGGGAGCATTCGGCCATGTGGTGAAGCGGCAAGCAATGGTGATACGCATGGCTCTATACGAGCACGTCTTCATTGCGCGTCAGGATCTTTCCAACGCGCAGGCCGAAGGGCTGATCGAGCATTTCGGCCAGGTGCTGTCCGACAACGGCGGCACGGTCAAGGATACCGAATACTGGGGCCTCAAGACGATGGCCTACAAGATCAACAAGAACCGCAAGGGGCATTACGCCTTCCTGCGCTCGGACGCGCCCTCGGCCGCCGTGCAGGAGATGGAGCGCCTGATGCGCCTCCATGACGACGTGATGCGCGTCATGACCATCAAGGTCGAGGCGCACGAGGAAGGCCCCTCCGTGGTTCTCCAGGCGAAGGCCGCCAAGGACGAGCGCGGCCGCGGCCGGGATCGTGGCGACCGCGGGGATCGTGGTGATCGCGGCGACCGCGGGGATCGTGGCGACCGTGGCGACCGTGGCGACCGTCCGCGGCGCGATTGATAAGGGAGCGACAAGCAATGGCAAACAAACCGTTTTTCCGCCGCCGCAAGTCCTGCCCCTTCTCGGGCGAGAACGCACCGGCCATCGACTACAAGGATGTGAAGCTGCTTCAGCGTTACATCTCCGAGCGGGGCAAGATCGTGCCCTCGCGCATCACCGCCGTCTCGGCGAAGAAGCAGCGTGAGCTGGCCCGCGCCATCAAGCGCGCCCGCTTCCTCGCCCTGCTGCCCTACGCCGTGAAGTAAGGGAGAGGGACAATGGAAGTCGTACTTCTCGAACGCGTCGCCAAGCTCGGCCAGATGGGGGATGTCGTCTCCGTCAAGCAGGGCTACGCGCGCAACTTCCTGCTGCCGCAGGGCAAGGCGCTTCGCGCGACCAAGGCGAACCTCGCCCGGTTCGAGGCCGAGCGCGCCCAGCTCGAGGCCCGCAACCTCGAGACCCGCAAGGAAGCCGAGGCGCTCGCCACCAAGCTGGACGGCCAGCGTTTCATCGTGATTCGCTCCGCCTCGGATGCCGGCGCGCTCTATGGCTCGGTGACCCCGCGCGACGTGGCCGATGCCGCCACCGCCGCCGGCTTCTCGGTCGACAAGGGCCAGGTCCGCATGGACCGCCCGATCAAGGAACTGGGCCTGCACGAGATCATCGTCATGCTGCACCCGGAAGTGGACGTCACCATCGTGGTGAACGTCGCCCGCTCGCAGGACGAGGCAGAGCTTCAGGCCACCGGCAAGACGATCCAGGACCTGCGCGCCGAGGCGGATGCCGAAGCCGAGTTCGACATCGCCGAGCTGTTCGACGAGGTGGGTGCCGCGGCGCAGGACGAGGGTGTCATCACCCCCGACCGCGACGTCCGCGACGAGGGCGACGACGACGATCGTTACTGATCGCGCGCCAGGAACATCGGAACGGCCCGCCGGCAGCGCCGCGCGGGCCGTTTTCGTCTCCGCCGCCCCCAAGGGCTCGGTTTTCCCCATGTTTCACATGCCGTGGATAACATGGCATCATGTTAACAGAGGCCTCCGCAAGAGAGAGCAGAACAGAGGGCAGCATGGCAGACGGCGTATCGGGGATGGACCCAGAGGTCCGCACCCATCCCCACAATATCGAGGCGGAACAGGCGCTTCTGGGCGCGCTTCTGGTCAACAACGAGGTCTATGACCGGATCGCCGGGATCGTGAACGATTCGCATTTCTACGATCCCGTCCACGCCCGCATCTTCCAGATCGCGGCCGCCCGCATCCAGAAGAACGCGCTCGCCTCCCCCGTCACGCTCAAGGCCTTCATGGAGGATGACGAGGGGCTGAAGGCGCTGGGCGGCCCGGCCTATCTGGCCCGTCTGGCGGGCGCCGCCATCTCGATCTTTGCCGCGCGCGACTACGCGCAGATGGTCTATGACCTGGCCGTGCGCCGCGCACTCATGGAAATCGGCGAGGAAATCTCCCTCAAGGCCGCAACCGTCACGCCAGACAGCGAACCCCGCGAACAGATCGTCGAGGCCGAGCAGCGGCTTTACAAGCTGGGCGAACAGGGCCATGCGGACAGCGGATTCCAGAGCTTTCTCAAGGCGGTAACGGACGCCGTCAACGTGGCCAACGCCGCCTATCAGCGCGATGGCGGGCTGGCCGGCGTCTCCACCGGGCTGATCGACCTGGACAAGAAGCTGGGCGGCCTGCACCCCTCGGACCTGCTGATCCTTGCCGGGCGCCCCTCGATGGGCAAGACGTCGCTTGCGACCAACATCGCCTTCAACATCGCCAAGGCCTTCAAGAAGGGCCGCAAGCCCGACGGGTCGGACGGTGCCGTGCAGGGCGGCGTCGTGGGCTTCTACAGCCTCGAGATGTCGGCCGAACAGCTGGCCGCGCGCATCCTGTCCGAGGCCGCGGAAGTCCCCTCCGAACAGATCCGCCGCGGCGACATGACCGAGGACGAGTTCCGCCGCTTCGTCGAGGCCGCCAAATCCCTCGAATCCTGCCCGCTCTTCATCGACGACACCCCCGCCCTGCCGATCAGCCAGCTTGCCGCCCGCGCCCGCAGGCTGAAACGCCAGCACGGGCTGGACGTGCTGATCGTCGACTATCTCCAGCTGGTGCGCCCCGCATCCGCCAAGGACAGCCGCGTGAACGAGGTGTCCGAGATCACCCAGGGCCTGAAGGCCATCGCGAAAGAGCTGAACATCCCGGTGATCGCGCTCTCCCAGCTCTCGCGCCAGGTGGAAAACCGCGAGGACAAGCGCCCGCAGCTGTCGGACCTGCGCGAGTCGGGCTCAATCGAGCAGGACGCCGACGTGGTGATGTTCGTGTTCCGCGAGGAATACTACAAGGAACGCGAGAAGCCCGGCGAGCACGACGTCGAGGCGATGATGAAATGGCAGGAGGAAATGAGCCGCCTGCACGGCAAGGCCGAGGTCATCATCGGCAAGCAGCGCCACGGCCCGATCGGCACCGTGGACCTGTCCTTCGAGGGCCGCTTCACCCGCTTCGGCAACCTTGTCAAATCCTACCAGGCCGGCGCCGGCGACTTCCAGTAGACCGCCGCCGCGCGCCCCGACCGCATCGCCCATGACCCAGACCATTCGCCCCGGCCGGCCCTGATGGAGGCGCATGTCTTCGCGCTGGTGCTGGTCGCCGCGGCCCTTCACGCGGGCTGGAACGCGGTGGTCAAGCTGGGCCTCGACCGGCTGCTGGCGATCACGCTGATCGCGGGCTCCGCCGGGCTGGTGGCGCTGCTCGCCCTGCCCTTCGCCCCCGTCCCGGACCCGGCCGCCTGGCCCTGGCTCCTGACCTCCATCGTCCTGCATGTCGGCTACAATGTCTGCCTCGTGCAGGCCTACCGGACCGGGGATTTCGGGCAGGTCTATCCCATCGCGCGCGGCACCGCACCGCTGATCGTGACGCTGGTGGCCGTGTTCCTGCTGGCCGAGACGCTGACGCCCGCGGCGCTTCTGGGCATCGCGCTTCTCGTGGGCGGGGTCTGGCTGATGTCGCTGCGCGGCGGGCGCGACCTTGCCCGGATGGACCGCAGCGCGCTGGGCTTCGCGCTGCTCACCTCGGCCTTCATCGCGGGCTACACGCTGACCGACGGACAGGGCGCGCGGGTCGCGGGTTCGGCGCATGGCTACACGATGTGGCTTTTCGCGCTCGACGGCCTTGCGATGGTGCTGCTGCTTCTCGCCCTGCGCGGCCGCCACGCCTTTGCCGTGCTGCGCCCCCACTGGAAGACCGGCCTTGGCGGCGGGGCGATGTCGCTCGGCGCCTACTGGATCGCGATCTGGGCGATGACCGAGGCGCCCATCGCGCTGGTCGCGGCGCTGCGCGAGTCGAGCGTGCTGTTCGCCGCCGCCATCTCGGTCGTGATCCTGCGCGAGCCGCTGACCCGCTGGCGCGCCGCCGCCGCACTTTCCATCGTGGCGGGCGTCGTGATGATGCGCCTTGGCTGAGGCCGCCTTCACATCCCCCGCCCGCCGGGGCAAGTTGGGGCAAACGGGCAGGACAAGGGGGACGGGCCGATGACGCGGGCGGTGCTGGCCATCGATCTCGATGCGATAGCCGAGAACTGGGCGGCGCTCGACGCGCGCAGCGCGGCCGACGTGGAAACCGCCGCCGTGGTCAAGGCCGACGGCTACGGGCTGGGCATCGGCCCGGTCGGCCGGCGGCTGCTGCGCGCCGGGGTGCGCCGCTTCTTCGTGGCGCAGATGGCCGAGGGCGTGGCGCTGCGCGCGGCCATAGGCGACGGCCCGCCCATCCATGTCTTCGCCGGCTACACCGGCGCCGACCGCGACGATGTCGAGAACGCCGCCCTCTCGCCGCTGCTCAACAGCCCCGAGCAGATCGCGGCCTTTTCGTCCGACCTCAAGGGCCGCCCCTGCGGGCTTCAGATCGACAGCGGCATGCACCGCCTCGGGCTAGCGCCCGAGGACGACGCCGCCTTCCGCGCGGCGCTCGACCGGCTCGACCCCGACCTGGTGATCAGCCACCTCGCCTGCGCCGACACGCCCGAGCACCCGATGAACGCGCGGCAACTGGAAACCTTTGCCCGCCGCACCCGGGGCATTCCCCGCGCGCGCCTGTCGCTGGCCGCGACCGGGGGCATCCTGATGGGCCCGGAGTATCACTTCGGCGTGACCCGCCCCGGCGTGGGTCTCTATGGCGGGCTGCCCTTCGCGGGCGCGCGCGGCGTGGTGCGCCTCGACCTTCCGGTCATCCAGGTCCGCGACGTGAGGCGCGGCGATGCCGTGGGCTACGGCGCCACATGGACCGCCCCCCGCCCCAGCCGCATCGCCACGCTGTCGGCGGGCTATGCCGACGGGCTGATCCGCGCCATCGGCGGGCGCGTCACGCTGTTTGCGGGCGACCGGCCGGTGCCATCCGTGGGCCGCGTGTCCATGGACCTGATGGCCGCCGACGTGACCGGCATCGACCCCGCCCCCGAGTTCCTGACCCTGATCGGCCCGGCGCAGGGCGTGGATGGCGTGGCGGCAGCCGCCGGCACGATCGGCTACGAGATCCTCACCGGTCTTGGCCATCGCTACGAACGCGTCTACAAGGGCGTGGACTGACCGAAGGACCGCCCGCGCCCATGTTGCTTCTGCGCCTGATCGACGATTTCCTCGCCTCCATCGGGCGCTCCGTGCTGGCACTCTGCCAGAGCGTGGGCCACCTGACGCTGTTCGCGGCCCTCACGATCAGCCATGTGCCGCGCGGGCCCTTCTACCTGCGCGAACTGGGCCAGCAATTGCTCAGGATCGGCTATTTCTCGCTGCCCGTGGTGGGGCTGACCGCGCTCTTCACCGGGGGTGCGCTGGCGCTCCAGATCTATTCGGGCGGCTCGCGCTTCAACGCCGAGGCCGCCGTCCCCTCGATCGTCGCCATCGGCATGGTGCGCGAACTGGGCCCCGTGCTGGGCGGGCTGATGGTCGCGGGCCGCGTCTCCGCGTCCATCGCGGCCGAGATCGGGACCATGCGCGTGACCGAACAGATCGACGCGCTGACCACGCTTTCGACGAACCCGATCAAGTATCTCGTGGTGCCGCGCGTGGTCGCGGCCACCCTGTCGCTGCCGGTGCTGGTCGCCATCGGCGACATCATCGGCATCCTCGGCGGCTATCTGGTGGGCATCGCGCGGCTTGGCTTCTCGGGCCCCGCCTATATCCAGAACACCGTCGATTTCCTCGAGGCGGGCGACGTCATATCGGGCCTGTGGAAGGCCGCCGCCTTCGGCTTCATCGTGGCGCTGATGGGCTGCTATCACGGCTACAATTCGGGCCGGGGCGCGCAGGGCGTGGGCCAGGCCACCACCAACGCGGTGGTCACCGCCTCGATCTTGATCCTCGCCACCAACTACGTTCTCACGGAAGTCTTCTTCACCACATGACCCCCCGCATCGAACTCAAGGACGTGCACAAGGCATTCGGCCGCAAGAAGGTGCTGCAAGGGGTCGACCTGACCGTGGAAAAGGGAAAATCCATGGTCATCATCGGCGGCTCGGGCACCGGCAAGTCGGTGACGATCAAGTGCATCCTCGGGATCGTGGAACCCGACAGCGGCAGCATCCTGATCGACGGCCAGACCGCGGGACGGCGCGACCGGGACGCCTTTCTCGCGCGCTTCGGCATGCTGTTCCAGGGCGGCGCGCTGTTCGACAGCCTGAGCGTCTGGCAGAACGTGGCCTTCCGCCTGCTGCGCGGCCCCGGCAAGCTCTCCAAGCGCGAGGCGCGAGAGCTGGCCATCGAGAAGCTGCGCCGCGTGGGCCTCAATCCGGAAACCGCCGACCTCTTTCCGGCCGAGCTGTCGGGCGGCATGCAGAAGCGCGTGGGCCTTGCCCGCGCCATCGCGGCCGAGCCCGAGATCATCTTCTTCGACGAACCCACCACCGGGCTCGACCCGATCATGTCGGGCGTCATCAACGAGTTGATCCGCGAGATCGTGGTCGAGATGGGCGCCACCGCCATCACGATCACCCACGACATGAGCTCGGTGCGCGCCATCGCCGACGATGTGGCCATGCTGCATGACGGGCAGGTGCGCTGGACCGGCCCCATCGCGGCGCTGGACGCATCGGGCGATCCCTATGTGGACCAGTTCATCCACGGCCGCGCCGAGGGCCCGATCGAGTCGGTCCGGTGACCGGGGACGCGGATTTCACGCTTTCGCCCGGCCTTCTGATGGCGGCGTCCTTCGTCGCATTCGCCCCGCCACTGGCCGCGCTGTCGATGGGTCTCCGCGCACTCCGCGCCAGGGGTCGCGGCAGGATGCTTGCGGCCATCGGCGCGGCGCTGGCGCTGGCCTGCGTGCCGCTTGGCCTGTTCTTCCTGCCCGGGGGCGACAGGCTGGCGCTTGCGGCGTTCCACGCGCTGCTGGCGGCGGTGGCGCTCGCCTGGATTGCCTGCCTGTGGCGCATGCGCGGCAACCGCTGGCTCGATGCGGCGGTCATCGTCGGCCCGGCGCTGGCGGGCCTTCTTCTCGTCCTGACCGAGCATCGCTGATGCTGCTGGGGCTTGCGAACCTGTCGCTGCTCGTCCTCTTCCCCGTCGCCTGGGTCGCGCCGCTGGCGCGCGCGGGCCTTCTGCCCTTTTTCGGGCTCGACGAGATCAGCGTGCTCTCGGGCGTGGCCTCGCTTTGGGAAAGCGACAAGGCGCTTGCCATTCTCGTGGTGCTGCTGGCGATGGCGCTCCCCCTGCTCAAGACGCTGTGGCTGGCCGCGATCCACCTGGGCCGCGCGGGGCCCCGCGCGCTGCCGGTGCTGACCGCGCTCTCGAAACTCGCCATGGCGGACATCTTCCTGATCGCGGTCTATATCGTGGTGGCCAAGGGCGTCGGCGTCGGCCGGATCGAGACCGCCTGGGGCCTGTGGCTCTTTACCTTCTGCGTCGCAACCTCGATGCTCGTCACCCACCTGACGAAAAAGAAGCTCGATCCCTGATGGCAAAGTCCTCCACCCAGTTCACCTGCGCCGAATGCGGCGCCGTTCACAAGAAATGGGCCGGGCGCTGCGATGCCTGCGGCGCGTGGAACACCATCTCGGAAGAACAGGTGCTGGAAACCGGCCCGCGCGCCGCCGCGGGGGGCCGGCGCATCGCGCTGGGGCCGCTCGCCGCCGACGACAAGCCGCTGATCCGCCGCGAAAGCGGCATCGCGGAATTGAACCGCGTGCTGGGCGGCGGGCTGGTGCCGGGCTCGGCCATCCTGGTGGGCGGCGATCCGGGGATCGGGAAATCCACGCTCCTGTTGCAGGCGGCCGCCGATTTCGCCCGCGGCGGGGCCAATGTCGTCTACATCACCGGCGAGGAGGCGGCGGCCCAGGTGCGCATGCGCGCCGACCGGCTGGGGCTGTCGCAGGCGCCGATGCGGCTGGCCGCGGAAACGGCGCTGCGCGACATCGTGGCGACCCTCGACAAGGAACGCCCCGACCTTGCGATCATCGACTCGATCCAGACCATGTGGTCCGACCAGATCGGCGCCGCCCCCGGCTCGGTCAGCCAGGTGCGCGCCGCCGCCCACGACCTGACCAGCCTTGCCAAGCGGCGCGGCGTGTCGGTGATGCTGGTGGGCCATGTCACCAAGGACGGGCAGATCGCCGGCCCCCGCGTGGTCGAGCACATGGTCGACACCGTGCTCTATTTCGAGGGCGAGCGCGGCCACCAGTTCCGCATCCTGCGCGCGGTCAAGAACCGCTTCGGCCCCGCCGACGAGATCGGCGTCTTCGAGATGACCGGCGGCGGGCTGTCCGAGGTGGCCAACCCCTCTGCCCTGTTCCTGGGCGAGCGCGAGAACCGCACCCCCGGCGCCGTGGTCTTCGCCGGGATCGAGGGCACCCGCCCGGTGCTGGTGGAAATCCAGGCGCTGGTCGCCTCGTCGCCGCTGGCGACCCCGCGCCGGTCCGTCGTGGGCTGGGACGGGGCGCGGCTGGCCATGATCCTGGCCGTGCTCGAGGCGCGTTGCGGGCTCGCGTTCGCGGGCCATGACGTCTATCTCAACGTCGCGGGCGGCCTCCGGATCGGGGAGCCGGCGGCCGATCTGGCGGTGGCCGCGGCGCTTGTCTCGGCCCGGCAGGACATCGCGCTGCCCCCTGACGCGGCCGTGTTCGGAGAGATCAGCCTCTCGGGCGGATTGCGCCCCGTGGCGCAGGCCGATGCCCGCGTGCGCGAGGCGCAGAAGCTCGGCTTCACCCGCGCCTATGTGCCGAACGGGCTGAAGTCTTTGGACAACACCGACATGCAGATCGCCCGCTTCGACACCCTAAGGGGCTTTATCGACGGTATCTTTGGTGCGATAGAAAGCAAAATTCCCGAGCGCGAGGACTAGATGGAAGGCTTTACTCTCGTAGACGGCGTCGTTCTCTTCGTGCTGGTCCTGTCGGCCCTGCTGGCCTATTCGCGGGGCTTCATGCGCGAGGTGCTCTCGATCGTGGGCTGGGTCGTGGCCGCCGTGGCGGGCTTCGTCTTCGCCCCCGACGTGAACCCGCTGATCGCCGAAATCCCCTTCGTGTCGGACGTGATCGGCACCAATTGCGAGCTGTCGATCATCGCCTCCTTCGGGCTGGTGTTCGTGGCGGCGCTGGTGGTGGTGTCGATCTTCACGCCGCTGATCTCGGGCGCGATCCAGAACTCGGCGCTGGGCCCGGTGGACCAGGGCCTGGGCTTTCTCTTCGGGCTGGCGCGCGGCGCGCTTCTGGTGGTGATCGCGCTCATCGTCTACGACCGCCTGATCGCCGGCGGCGAGGGGATCCCGATGGTCGAGGACAGCCGCACCGTGGAAATCCTGGCCCAGACCCAGACCCGGCTGGCCGAACAGATCCCGCAGGACGCGCCCGCCTGGATCGCCGCGCGCTACTCGGAACTGACCTCCGTCTGCACCGGCGAGGCGGCGGCGCCCGAAGCTGCCCCCGCCCCGGAAACGGCCCCCGAGGCGCCCGCGGGCCAGTAAACCCGACCGAACCGGCAGGAACCGGGCGCGGCAAATCTGCCGCGCCCTTTTCGTGACGGGGCCGTGACATTCCCCGGACGAGCGCCTATAACCCGCGCGTCACCCGCACCTAGGCGATCGGACACATGCCCCACACACCCAGCCTGCCCCGGCATCCTTTCGATGACGACAAGCTTCACGAGGAATGCGGCATCTTCGGCGTGATCGGCGTCGCCGACGCGGCCCAGTTCGTGGCCCTCGGGCTGCACGCGCTCCAGCATCGCGGACAGGAGGCGGGCGGCATCGTCACCTATGACCCCGCCGCCGGCTTCTCCTCGGCGCGCCGCTTCGGCTATGTGCGCGACAACTTCACCCGCGCCGACGTGATGGAAACCCTGCCCGGCACGCTGGGCATCGGCCATGTGCGCTATTCCACCTCCGGCTCCAAGGGGCAGACGCAGATCCGCGACGTGCAGCCGCTGTTCGCGGAATTCGCCATGGGCGGCTGCGCCATCGCCCATAACGGCAACCTGACCAATGCCGAACAGCTCAAGCGCGAACTGATCGAGCGGGGCTCGATCTTCCAGTCGTCGTCGGACACGGAATGCATCATCCACCTGATGGCCCGCTCGATCCAGAGCAACATCCCCGAGCGGATGAAGGACGCGCTGCGCCGCGTCGAGGGGGCCTTCTCGGTCATCGCGATGACCCGGTCCAAGCTGATCGGCGTGCGCGACCCGCTGGGCGTGCGCCCGCTGATGCTGGGCCGGATCGGCGACGGCTGGGTGCTTGCGTCCGAGACCTGCGCGCTCGACATCATCGGGGCCGAGTTCCTGCGCGAGGTGGAACCGGGCGAGATGGTCATCATCACCGCCAACAAGGGGCTGGAAAGCTTCTACCCCTTCGAGCGGGTGAAGCCGCGCTTCTGCATCTTCGAGCATGTCTATTTCTCGCGTCCCGACAGCGTGATCGGCGGCAAGTCCGTCTACGAGACCCGCCGCCGCATCGGCGTGGAACTGGCGCGCGAGGCCCCGGTCGAGGCGGACCTGGTCTGCCCGGTGCCCGACTCGGGCACCCCGGCCGCGATCGGCTACAGCCAGGAATCGGGCATCCCCTATGCCATGGGGATCATCCGCAACCAGTATGTCGGGCGCACCTTCATCGAACCGGCCGAGCATATCCGCAACATGGGCGTGCGGCTGAAGCTGAACGTGAACCGCGCGCTCATCCGCGGCAAGCGCATCGTGCTGGTGGACGACTCGGTCGTGCGCGGCACGACCAGCCGCAAGATCAAGGAAATGATCCTCGATGCGGGCGCGAAGGAAGTGCATTTCCGCATCGCGAGCCCGCCGACCATGTGGCCCTGCTTCTACGGGGTGGACACCCCGGAAAAGGACAAGCTTCTCGCCTCGACCATGTCCGAGCCGCAGATGCGCGACCACCTGGGCGTGGACAGCCTGTCCTTCGTCTCGCTCGACGGGCTCTACCGGGCCTGCGGCGAGGATGCCGGTCGCGACAACGCCGCGCCGCAATACTGCGACGCCTGCTTTTCGGGCGACTACCCGGTGCGCCCGGTGGACCGCATCGCGCGCGGCTTCGAGCTCAAGAAGAGCGCATGACCGATCTCGGGCGCGACCCGCGCTGGCGCCGGATGCAGGATCCGGCCTGGACCTGTACCTGCTGCGGCCAGCGCCACGGCGGCGTCTTCGACATCGCCTATGGCCATCCCGTCGCCTGGACCGGCCCCTCAGAGCCCGCGCCAAACTCGATGATCGCGCAAGAAGAGGGCGACATCCTCACGGTGGATTTCTGCCGCCTCGGCCCGCACCGGATGGTGCGCTGCATCCTGCCCATTCCGATCCGGGGCGCGCCCGCGGGCGAGCGTTTCGCCTTTGGCGTCTGGGGAAGCCTGTCGCCCGGGAATTTCGAGGCGATGCTCGCGGCGTTCGACACCGGACAGGGCGATCTCGGCCCCTATTTCAGCTGGCTTTCCAACCGCCTGCCGGGCGCGCCCGACCAGCCCAGCCGCTGCCGGATGGAGCCGCGGGCCGGACGGCAGCGGCCGGTCCTTGTCCTGGGGGACCCGGACAACCCCTGGACGGCGCGCCAGCAGGACGGCATCAGCCTTGACGAGCTACTCGACACCTATGCCACTACGGGCCACGATCTGCGGCCCGGTCTGGGGGACGCATGACGGAAAAGATCGCACTCGTGACCGGCGCTTCGCGCGGCTTCGGCTATGCCGTGGCGCTGGAACTGGCACAGGCTGGCTGGCATGTGGTGGCGCTGGCGCGCACCACCGGCGGGCTTGAGGAACTGGCCGACGCGGTGGACCGCGTGGGCGGCGCCGTGACGCTGGTGCCGCTCGACATCACCGACGATGCGGGGCTGGCGCGGATGGGCCGGGCCATCTTCGACCGCTGGGGGCGGCTCGACCTGATGGTGCATGCGGCAGCCCATGCGACGCCCTGCGCGCCGGTGGAACTGGCGGCGGTCAAGGATCTGGACCGCGCCATTGCGGTGAATTTCCGCGCCACCCAGCGCCTGATCGCCATGTGCGACCCGCTGCTGAAGGCGGCGCCGGGCGCGCGTGCGGTCTATGTGGTGGACAGCCATGCCGGCGCGCCGTTCTTCGGCGCCTATGGCGCGACCAAGGCGGCGGCGCGCACGCTGGTGGAAAGCTGGGCCGCCGAGACGGCCAAGATCGGGCCAAAGGTCCAGATCTTCCAGCCCGCGCCGATGCCGACGGCCCTGCGCGCCCGCTTCTTTCCCGGCGAGGATCGCGCGGGCCTCAGCACGCCTGCCGCCGAGGCGGCGCGGCTCATGGCCAGCCTGGGCTGATCCTCAGCCGCGCTGCTTCGGGCGCTTGTGCTTGTCGAGCGATGTCGCAAGCCGCTTCTTCTTGCCTTCGTAGGGGTTGTCGCCCCCGCGCACGAACAGGCGGATGGGCGTGCCCGGCATGTCGAAATCGCGCCTGAGCCCGTTGACCAGGAACCGGCGATAGGCGGTCGGCAACTCGTCGGGGATCGAGCAGAACACCACGAACGAGGGCGGCCGCGTCTTGGCCTGCGTCATGTAGCGCAGCTTCAGCCTGCGGCCGCTGGGCGCGGGCGGCGGATGGGCCGACACCTCGCCGGCAAGCCACTGGTTCAGCTTGGCGGTGGTGATGCGGCGGTTCCACACGTCATGGGCCGACAGGATCGCCGCGCGCAACTTGTCGAGCCCCGCCCCCGTAAGCCCCGACACCAGCACCAGCGGCGCGCCCGAAAGCTGCGGCAGAAGCCGGCCGAAGGCCTCGCGCAATTCGCGCGCCTTGTCGGACTTGTCGGTTTCCAGGTCCCACTTGTTGACCGCGACCACGACCGCGCGGCCCTCGCGCTCGGCCAGGTCGGCGATGCGCAGGTCCTGCTGGTCGAAGGGCGAGGTGACGTCGATCACCAGCACCACGACTTCCGCGAACTTGACCGCGCGCAGCCCGTCGGACACCGACAGCTTTTCCAGCTTTTCCTGCACCCGCGCCTTCTTGCGCATGCCGGCGGTATCAAAAATGCGGAACGCCTGCCCGTCCCAGTCCAGCTGGACCGAGATCGAGTCGCGCGTGATCCCGGCCTCGGGCCCGGTCAGCAGCCGGTCCTCGCCCAGGATGCGGTTGATCAGCGTGGACTTGCCCGCGTTGGGCCGGCCCACCACGGCGATCTGGATCGGCTTGTCGGGGCGGCGGGTGCCCTCGTCCCCGTCATCCTCGCCGACGTCGATATCGGTCTCGGGGGCTTCTTCGGCGGCCTCATGCGCCTCGATCAGCGGGCGCAGGCGGGAATAGAGATCGGTGACCCCCTCGCCATGTTCGGCCGACAGCTGCACCGGCTCGCCCAGGCCCAGCTGGAAGGCGTCGTAGAAACCGGCCTCGCCCGCCTTGCCCTCGGCCTTGTTGGCGATCACGATCACGGTCGCGCCCTGCCGGCGCAGGATCTCGGCAAAGCCGCGATCGGCTTCGGTCACGCCGACGCGCGCGTCGATCATGAACAGGCAGGCATCGGCCATTTCCACCGCGCGCTCGGTCAGGCGGCGCATCCGGCCCTGCAGGCTGTCGTCGGTCGCATCCTCCAGGCCAGCGGTGTCGATCACGGTGAAGCGCAGGTCCGCGATCCGCGCCGCCGCCTCGCGCAGGTCGCGGGTGACGCCCGGCTGGTCGTCCACAAGCGCAAGGCGCTTGCCGACGAGGCGATTGAAAAGGGTGGACTTGCCCACATTGGGGCGGCCCACGATGGCGAGTTTGAAGCTCATGACCGTCTCTTGGTGACCGAAGCGCCTCGCTTACACCGAATGCGCGGTCATTGGAAAGCGTGGAGTCGCCCGTCGCGGCTGACGACGTACAGGACGCCGCCCGCGATGGCGGGTTGCGCCGCCGCCCCGCCGGGGATCTGGACCGCGCCCAGATCGGCGCCGGTGGCCGGATCGAAGAAGCGCAACAGCCCGTCGCCCGAGGCCACGACCAGCCGCCCGCCCGCCAGCAGGGGGCCGAAATGCGGGATCGCGTCGCGCCTGCGGTCGGGGCGTTCCCATTCGGGCAGGCCGGTCCGCCACAGCACCGTGCCGTCGGCCGCGTTCAGGCGCAGCAGTTCCGCCGCGTCCGAGACGACGAACACCGACCCGTCCACCGGCAGCGCCGGGCTGTAGGAGCCTTCGTCCAGCGTCCAGAGCCGTTCGCCCGACCGGCGGTCGAGCGCGACCATGCGCCCGCCCTGGTTGCCGACATAGACGATGTCGAAATCGATCACCGGATCGCCGGAAATGTCCGAGATGATCGAGCGTACGAGGTCGCGCCGCCCGCCGGTCAAGGCGGCGGTCCAGACCGTCAGCCCGCTGCGCGCCAGCACCGCGCGCACCTCGCCGGTGACGAAGGGCATCACCGCCACGGGCCCGCGCAACGCAGGGCTTGCGGCGCCGATGGTGCCCGCGCCCCGGCCCACCCCCTCGAGCCGCCAGACGATCTCGCCGCTGTCCAGGTTCAGCCCGTAGCCCAGGTTGTTGCGCGCCATCACGACGGCGATGCCGTCGCCCAGCACCGGGGCCGCGCGCACCGTTCCCTCAAGCCGGGTGCGCCACTGCACGCCGCCGGTGACGGGGTCGAGGCGCAGCGCCTCGCCGAAGCCGGTGGTCACGACCAGCGCGCCATCCGCGGCAGCGATCCCGCCGCCGAACCCCTCGCCCGGCTGTTCGCCCGCGGGGGCAAGGCTTGCGCGCCAGCGCACCTGACCGTCCGTCGCAACCGCGGTGACATTCCCCCCGGCGTCCAGCGTGTAGACGGCCCCCCCCGCCACGACCGGCGCCGAGATCAGCCGCTGGCGCCGGGCATCGCCCTCGCCGATCGGCACGCTCCAGCGCAGCGCGGGGCTGGCGGAAAGGGCGACCGAAGGCGCCAGGTGTTCCGTCGAGCCGTTCAGGTGGCCCCAGTCCGTATTGACCTGCGCGGGCGGGATTCGCAGCGCGGGCAGCGTCTCGGGGGCCTCGGCGGTGGCGTCGGGGCGCACCGGTTCCCGCTCGCCGGGCAGGATCGGCTCGCGCTCGGAACAGGCGGCCAGGAATGCTGCGGCGGCCAGCGCGACCAGGCCGGGGCGGAACCTGCGGCGGGAATCAGCCATCGGCGGCCTCGTCCGCGGAAATGATGGCGATGACCTGCTCGGCGCGGCTGCGCAGCGCATCGGGCGCCGTCTCGTCGTTGGCGATGGCGCTCAGATCGGCCACGGCGGCCGCGGCGTCGCCCTGTTCCAGCCGGATCAGCGCGCGCTGTTCCAGCGCCGCGGCGCGCAGCGGGTGGCCGTCGGCCAGCATCGGCAGCAGCATGTCCTCGCGCGCGGCAGGATCCGCGGTGCCGGCGCCGGCGGCGGCGTATTTCAGGCGCGCGACGTTGCGCAGCGCCTCGGACGCGGCCCCGCGAGAGGCCACTTCCTCGAGCAGCGCCAGCGCCTGCGCGCGGTCCCCGGCCCCGAGCGCGGCGTTGGCGCGCGCGATGTCGAGAAGGGCCGCGGCTTCCGCACCCTCCGCGCCCAGCGCGTTCAGCGCCTCCAGCCGGGCGGCCGGATCCTCGGCCTGAAGCGCCGCGTAAAGCGCGTCGCCCCGCGCCTGCGCCTCGGCCCTTGTCTTCGCCTTCTGCCATTCGAGGAAACCGGCCCCGCCCACGACAAGCAGGACCACCGCCACGATCCACACCGCGTTGCGGCGCAGGAAGGCGATCATCTGGTCGCGCCGGACCTCTTCGGTGACCTCGTCTAGAAAGGAATCAGGCTGGGACACGCGTTACCTCCGGACAATTCTGGGGCCGGACATTAAACAGCCGGGCTTGCCCTTGCCAAGCCGAAAGCCCCCGGCAAATCCGCCACAGCCGCCGCCCGCCGGCGGGGAATGACGCATCATTGGCATTGAACGCGAAGTGAGAACTGCTTACTTATGCCGGGAAGTTTTCGCATCTGCGGAAATCAAAGCGAACCGGATCGCCCTGCGCAGCGTATAACATTGCGACCTGACAACGGTCCCGATTGAACGGACGACGAACGGATTTGAGATGCGGCTGCTTCCCCTTCTGACGGCATGCCTGGTGGCGATCGCGCTTTACGCGGTCATCATGGAGCGTGACTTCCTTCGCGCCATGGCCAATGGCGGCACCACGCCCGAACCGGTGGCCGAGGCGGCAGCCGACGCCGGGCCCGCCCAGGCAGAGGCGGTCAGCGTCGTGGTGCAGCCCAGCCGCGCCCAGCCCGTGCAGAGCGGCATCGTGCTGAGCGGCCGGACCGAGGCCGTGCGCAAGGTGGAGGTGCGGGCCGAGACGTCGGGCCTGGTCGTTTCCGAGCCGATCCGCAAGGGCGCGTCGGTGGAAAAGGGCCAGCTTCTGTGCGAACTGGACCCCGGCACCCGCGCCGCCGAACTTGCCGAGGCCGAGGCGCGCCTGGTCGAGGCAGAGACGAACCTGCGCACCACCGAAAGCCTGCGCGCGCGCGGCTTCTCGTCCGAGACGGACCTGATCTCGCGGCGCGCCGCCTTTCAGGCCGCCGAGGCGCAGGTCGAACGCGCCCGGCGCGAGCTGGACCGGCTTTCCATCACCGCGCCCTTCGACGGGCTTCTGGAAACCGACACCGCCGAGCTTGGCGCGCTGCTGCAACCCGGCGCCGCCTGCGCCACGGTGATCGCGCTCGACCCGATCCGGCTGGTGGGCTTCGTCCCCGAGCTTGACGTGGAAAAGGTCATGACGGGCGCCCCCGCCGGCGCGCGGCTGGTGACGGGCCAGGTGCTGTCGGGGCAGGTCACGTTCCTGTCGCGCTCGGCCGATCCGGTCACCCGCACCTTCCGCGTCGATGTCGAGGTGCCGAACCCGGACCTGGCGATCCGCGACGGGGTGACGGCGGAAATCCTGATCGGCCTTGCCGGGCGGTCGGGCCACCTGCTGCCGCAATCGGCGCTGACGCTGAACGACCGCGGCCAGCTGGGCGTGCGCATCAACGACGATGGCACCGCCCGCTTCGTCCCCGTGGAACTCATCCGCGACGAGGCGCGCGGCGTCTGGGTGGGCGGCCTGCCCGAGACGGCCGAGGTGATCGTCGTGGGCCAGGAATTCGTCGAGGACGGGCGCGCGATCACCGTGACCCGCCGGCAGGAGACGACGCAATGACGGGTATCGTGGACTGGGCCGCGGGCCGGGCGCGGATGATCCTCGCCTTCGTGCTGCTGTCGATCCTTGCGGGGGTCAGCGCCTATATCGGCCTGCCGAAAGAGGGCGAGCCGGACATCGAGGTGCCGGCGCTGTTCGTGTCGGTCCCCTTCCCCGGAATTTCCGCCGAGGACGCGGAAAAGCTGCTGGTGCGCCCGCTGGAAAACAAGCTGCGCGACCTGGACGGGCTGAAATCCATGTCCGCCACCGCGGCCGAGGGCTATGCGGGCGTGGCGCTGGAATTCGAGTTCGGCTGGGACAAGACCGGCACGCTTGCGGATGTGCGCGCCCGCGTGGACGAGGCGCAGGCCGAGTTCCCCAACGGCGCCGACGCGGTGTCGATCAACGAGATCAACTTCTCGGAATTCCCGATCCTCGTCGTCTCGCTTTCGGGCGCGGTACCCGAGCGCACGCTTCTGCGGGTGGCGACCGAGCTTCAGGACGAGATCGAGAGCCTGCCGCCCATCCTCGAGGCGGGGCTGGCCGGCCACCGCGACGAGATGCTCGAGGTGCTGGTCGATCCGCTGAAGTTGCAGGCCTACAACGTGACCGCGGCAGAGCTGATCTCGGTCGTGTCGAACAACAACCGCCTGATCGCGGCGGGCGAAGTGCGCGGCGATACCGGCGCCTTTTCGGTCAAGATCCCGTCCGCGTTCGACAGCCCGCAGGACGTCATCGCGCTGCCGATCAAGACCGATGGCGACCGGCTGGTGACGGTCGGCGACCTGGCCGACATCCGCCTGACCTTCGAGGATCCCGAGGGCACCGCGCGCTACAATGGCGAGACGACGGTCGCGTTGCAGGTGGTCAAACGCAAGGGCTTCAACGTGATCGACACCGCGGCCCTGGTGCGCGAGACGGTCGAGGCGCGCATCGCCAGCTGGCCCGAGGATCTGCGCCAGGCGGTGCGGGTCGACTTCTCGATGGACACCTCGCGCGACGTGGCGTCCATGGTGCAGCAGCTCGAGGCGTCGGTGCTGACGGCCATCGCGCTGGTGATGATCGTGGTCCTGGCCGCGCTTGGCACCCGCTCTGCGCTGCTGGTGGGCTTCGCGATCCCGACCTCGTTCCTGCTGTCCTTCGCGCTTCTGGCGGTGTTCGAGATATCCATATCCAACATCGTGATGTTCGGCCTGATCCTGGCCGTGGGCATGCTGGTCGATGGCGCGATCGTGGTGGCGGAATACGCCGACAAGCGCATCGCCCAGGGCACCGGGCCGATGACCGCCTACCGCGAGGCGGCCAAGCGCATGTTCTGGCCGATCATCGCCTCGACCGCGACCACGCTCTGCGCCTTTCTGCCGATGCTGTTCTGGCCCGGGGTCGCGGGCGAGTTCATGGGCAACCTGCCGATGACGCTGATCTTCGTGCTCTCGGCCTCGCTGGTGGTGGCGCTGATCTACCTGCCGGTGGTGGGCGGCGTCGCCGGCCGCATCTCGCGCACCATGAACCGCATGTCCGACGGCCTGCGCGGCGCCCTGCCCTGGGCGATCCGCGCGGCGCTTGCCCTGCTGCCGGTGGCGGGGCTCTACCTGGGGTTCCTCACGCTCTTCCGCGACGGCGGCAGCCTGCTGGCGGGCGGGGCGCTGTTCATGCTGTCCTGGATGGCGCTGGCGGTGATCGGCGCGACGCTGTCGCCGCGCAGGGCGGAACCGGCGCCGCAGGCCGGATACCGGCGCAGCCCCTTCGGGCGGGTGATCGCGGCGCTGACGCTGAACCCGGTGATGCCCTTCGTGTCGATCGCGCTGGTGATCGCCTTCGTGGTGGGCGTGTTCGGCTATTACGGGCAGAACAACAACGGCGTCGAATTCTTCGTCGAATCCGAGCCCGAGCGCGCGATCGCCCATGTCCGCGCCCGCGGCAACCTGAGCCTTGCGGAAAAGGACGCGCTGGTGGCGCAGGTCGAGGAAATCATCGCCGCCGAGGATGGCGTGCGGTCGATCTTTGCCTTTGCCGGCGAAGGCGGGCTGTCGGGCAACCCGGCGATGTCGAGCGGCCCGCTGGACAGCATCGGCCAGGTCCAGATCGAGCTCGACCCCTGGCAGGACCGCTTTGCCCGCGGCGACGCGTTCAAGGGCAAGGCGATCCTGGCGCGGATCAACGAGAAGCTCGCGGACCTGCCCGGCATCGAGGCCGAGATCTCGGAGGCGGTGATGGGCCCGGGCCAGGGCAAGCCGGTGCATCTGCGCCTGAAGGGCGAGAACTGGCAGGAATTGCAGCAGGCCGCCGCCACCGTGCGGGCGCATTTCGACGCGCAAACATCCTTGCGCGACGTCGAGGACAGCCGCCCCCTGCCCGGCATCGACTGGCAGATCGACGTGGACACCCAGAAGGCGGGGCAGTTCGGCGCCGATGTGACGACCGTGGGCGTCATGGTGCAGCTGGTGACGCGCGGCGTCACGCTCGACACCATGCGGGTCGAGACATCGGACGAGGAAATCGACATCCGCGCCCGCCTGCCCGAAGGCGACCGCGTGCTCTCGACCCTCGACAATCTGAGCGTGCGGACGCCCACCGGGCTGGTGCCGCTGTCGAACTTCATCACCCGCGAGCCGGTCGCCAAGCTGGGCCAGATCGACCGCGCCGACGGGCAGCGCTATTTCGACGTGCGCGCCGACGTGGTGGAGGGCGCCAACGCCAATGCCGAGATCGCCGCCCTGACCGACTGGCTGGAAACCGCCCGGCCCCTGCCCCAGGGCGTCAGCTACGAGTGGACCGGCGACCAGGAGGACCAGGCCGAAAGCCAGGCCTTCCTGACCAGCGCCTTCATCGGCGCGCTGGGCCTGATGTTCGTGATCCTGCTGGCGCAGTTCAACTCGGTCTACAACGCCGTGCTGGTGCTGATCGCGGTGATCTTCTCGGTCACCGGATCGCTGATCGGGATGCTGGTGATGGACCAGCCCTTCTCGATCATCATGACCGGCACCGGCATCGTCGCGCTGGCCGGCATCGTGGTGAACAACAACATCGTGCTGATCGACACCTACCAGGAATATGCCCGCTACATGCCCCGGCTCGAGGCGATCGTGCGCACCGCCGAGGATCGCATCCGCCCGGTGCTCCTGACCACCATCACCACGATGGCGGGGCTTGCGCCGATGGTGCTGGGCCTGTCTGTCGATTTCGCCAATGGCGGCTATTCCATCGACAGCCCCACCGCGCTGTGGTGGAAGCAGCTGGCCACCGCGGTCGTCTTCGGCCTTGGCATCGCCACGGTGCTGACGCTGGTGGTGACGCCCGCGCTGCTGGCGGTGCGGGTCTGGGCCGCGCGCGGCGCCTATGGCGCGGGGCTGCGCATGCTGGCGCTGATCCGCGGCAGGCAAAGTCGCGAGGCGTCGGACCGGGCGCTGGCGCGCGAGGCCAGCGCCACCGGCGCCGAGGACCTGCTCTGGGAAGAGGCCCCCGCGCCCGCCCCCTTCATCCCCGGCCGGACGCGGGCGGCGGAATAGGCCGCGGCTCTCAGGCGACGGCGCTGCTGTCGCCCTCGTCCGGCGAGATCACGCGACGGCGGTGCTGTCGTCGTCCTCGCCCGCCTGCTGGCGCTGCCACATGCGGGCGTAGCGCCCGCCGCGGGACAGCAGTTCGTCATGGGTGCCGGTCTCGACCACGCGGCCCTTGTCCAGCACCACGATGCGGTCGGCATCGACCACCGTCGACAGCCGGTGCGCGATGGTGATGACGCTGCGCCCCTCGCCCATCGCGCGCAGGGAATCCTGGATCTCGCGCTCGGTGTCGGTATCCAGCGCCGAGGTCGCCTCGTCCAGAAGCAGGATCGGCGGGTTCTTCAGAAGCGTGCGCGCGATGCCCACGCGCTGCTTCTCGCCGCCCGACAGCTTCAGCCCGCGCTCGCCCACGGTGGTGTCGTAGCCCTTGGGCAGACCGGCGATGAAATCGTGGATCCGCGCGGCCTTTGCCGCCGCCTCGACCTCTTGCCGGGTGGCGTCGGGGCGGCCATAGGCGATGTTGTAGCCGATGGTGTCGTTGAACAGCACCGTGTCCTGCGGCACCACGCCGATCTGCGACCGCAGGCTTTCCTGCGTCACGTCGCGCACGTCCTGCCCGTCGATGCTCAGCCGCCCGCCATCCACGTCGTAGAAACGGAACAGAAGCCGCCCGATGGTGGACTTGCCCGACCCCGACGGCCCCACCACGGCCACGGTCTGCCCCGCCTCGACCACCAGGTCGAGCCCGTGCAGGATCTGGCGGTCGCGGTCATAGCCGAACTGTACCCCCTCGAAGGCGATGCGCCCGCCGGACACCTTCAGCGGCCTGGCGCCGGGGCGGTCCTCCACCTCGGGCGGGACTTCCAGCAGGTCGAACATCTCGCCCATGTCCACCAGGCTTTGCCGGATCTCGCGGTAGACGGAACCCAGGAAATTCAGCGGCATGGTGATCTGCACCATGTAGGCGTTGATCATCACGAACTGGCCGACGGAGAAGCTGCCGTCCTGCACGGCCAGCGCCCCCAGCACCATCACCGCCACCAGCCCCGCGGTGATCAGCAGCGACTGGCCGAAATTGAGCCCGGCCAGCGAGACCGAGGTCATCACCGCCATCTTCTCGTAGCCCTGCATCGACACGTCGTAGCGCGCGGCTTCCCGCGCCTCGGCGCCGAAATACTTGACCGTCTCGAAGTTCAGCAGGCTGTCGATGGCCTTCTGGTTGGCGTTGGTGTCCTCTTCGTTCATCTTGCGGCGGATCTTCACCCGCCATTCGGTGACCGCGAAGGTGAACCAGACGTAAAGCGCGATGGTCAGCACCACGACCAGCACATAGGCGGTGCCGAAGGCGAAGGCGAAGATCGCGCAGACCAGCGTGAGTTCCAGCACCAGCGGCCCGATGGAAAACAGCAGGAACCGCAGCAGGAAATCGACGCCCTTCACGCCACGCTCGATGATCCGGCTCAGGCCGCCGGTCTTGCGCGTGATGTGATAGCGCAGCGACAGCGCGTGGATATGGCGAAAGGTTTCCAGCGCGAGCTTCCTGAGCGCCCGCTGGCCCACGCGGGCAAAGACCGCGTCGCGCAGCTGGTTGAAGCCCACGCTTGCCAGCCGCATGGCGCCGTAAGCCAGCACCAGCCCCACCGACGAGGTGATCAGCAGGAAGCCCGTGTCCTGCGCCGCATCCTCGGGCGCGAGACTGTCCACCGTGTAGCCGAAGAAGGCCGGGATCGCGACGGTCGCCACCTTGCCAAGCACCAGCGCCAGGACGGCCACGACCACGCGCGCGCGCAGGCCCCATTCGCCCGCGGGCCAGAGATAGGGCCCCACCTTGCGGATGGTGCGCAGCGCGCTGCGCCGTTCGGCGGGCGCCGAAATGTCGCCTGTGCTCATGTCGTCCGTTCCTGTTCCGCGCCGCGGGGGCGCTGCTGGATCAGCGGTCGAACTCGTCCTCCGCGGGCAGGGTGAACACCTGCCCCGGATAGATCAGGTCCGGATCGCGGATCGCGTCGCGGTTGGCCGCGAAGATCTGCGTATAGAGCACGCCCTGCCCGTAGCGGTCGCGTGCCAGCACCCAGAGCGAGTTGCCCGGCTGCACGGTAACGCGGATCGCGCCCTCTTCCAGCGGGGCCTCGGCCTCGTCCGCGGGAAAGACACGCTCGAAGGGGGTTTCGGCGCGGCTGGTCACGCGCCCATTCTCGGCCAGCGCATCGACGCGCAGCGTGTAGCGCCCGGCGGCAAGATCGGTGATCGTGGCCTGCCACTGGCCGGCATCGTCGCCCTGGGCCGCGGCGACGGCGGCATCGTTGGCGTAGATGCGCAGCGCCTGGCCCGCCGCGGCACGGCCCGACAGCGCCACGGCCCCGGACTCGTCATAGCTGATGGCATCCAGCGTGACGCCCGCGACCAGCCCGGCCTCGGCCGGTTGCACGACGCGCACGCCCTGATCGCTGGCGGCCACGACCAGCGGGGCGGCGGGTTCCTCTGCCGCGGGCCCGGCGGTCGGCTCGGCCAGTTCGGGTTCCGCGGCGGTCTCGGGTTCCGCGGCGGTCTGGGGTTCCGCGGCGGGCTCGGCAGGGGGCGCGGGCAGGATGACCAGCGCCTCGCCCGCGGGGGCGGCCGGGCTGTCCGTCTCTGCCTCGGCGTCGCGGGTTGCGACGGTGATGACCTGCGGCCCGGAGGCGGTGCCGGTCTCCACCTCGACGAAGCCCACGAACTCGCCCCGCGCATCGGTCTCGGCGGTGCCGAGCACCGTCTCGCCCGAGCGGATCTCGACCGTGCTGCCCGGCGCGGCGCGGCCCGCGACCAGCGCGTTGCCGGTCGCGTCGATGCGGGTGATGTCGATGCTGGGCGGGGGCGCGGCCTGTTCGGTGTCGCCCTCTTCGGCGGCGGCGGTCCGCGGCTCTGGCTCGGGTTCTGGCTCGGGTTCGGCTTCGGCGGCGGCGGTCCCGGTTTCCGGCTCTGCCGTGGTCCCGGCCACGGGCGCCGGCCCGGCGGCAGCGGTTTCCGTCCCGGTCCCCGGCTGCGGCTCTGGCTCTGGCTGCGGCGCTGCGGGCCCCGGTGCCGGTTCAGCCACGGATCCCGGCTGGGCTGCGGGGGTCTGCCCGGCAGGTGCCGGCGCGGCGGTCGTCGCGACATCCGTGCCGCGCGGACCCTGCGCCATGTCGCCCAGCTGGCGCAGGATGCCAAGGCCCGCCGCGACCGCCACGGCAAGCACGCCCAGCAGCAACCAGCGCCCCCTTGCGCGGCTGCGCGAGGCGCCGGCTTCGGCCTGCGGCATCGTCTCTTTCTCGTCCATCCCGGTCCGCATCCTTTCGCGCCATCCCGGCGCCCGCGAATTCCGGGCCCCAAAGGGTCGGAATCTCTCGCAATTCCAAGAATTGACTGACAAAATGCGCCAATCACAAGGCATTTACAAGATACAGGCGTCATCCGGATGTTACAGACTCCCCCCCGCTCGGTCTGCGTGTTCTGCGGCTCGCGTCCCGGCACCGACCCCGCCTACGAGGCGGCCGCCATCGCGCTTGGCCAGGGCCTGGCCCAGGCCGGCCACAGGCTTGTCTACGGCGCGGGCGATGTCGGGCTGATGGGCAGCGTCGCGCGGGCCGCACAGGCCGCCGGCGGCGAGACGTTCGGCGTGATCCCCGAGCACCTGGTCCGGCTCGAGGTGGGCAAGCGCGACCTCACCTCCTATGTGGTGACCGAGACCATGCACGAGCGCAAGAAGGTCATGTTCATGAACGCCGACGCCATCGTGACGCTGCCCGGCGGCATCGGCACGCTGGACGAGTTCTTCGAGGTGCTGACCTGGCGCCAGCTGAAACTGCACGACAAGCCGGTGTTCCTGCTGAATACCAACGGCTACTGGGATCCGCTTCTGGACCTGCTGGCGCGGGTGACCGACAGGGGCTTCGGCGCGGAAAGCCTGCACGATCTTTATCGCGTGGCCGATACGCCCGCGCAGATCCTGGACGCGCTCAGGGGCTGAGGCTCAGAGCTGGGCGGGCGGCAGCCGCCGCGCCGCCCGGTCGCGCCGCCACAGGTCCACGCAGTAAAGCGCGACGCCCGCCCAGATCAGCGGAAAGGCCAGCGCCTGCGCCGGGCCGAATGGCTCTCCGAAATAGATCATCGCGATCACGAATTGCAGCGTGGGGTTCATGTACTGCACCAGCCCCAGCGTCGCATAGGCCAGCCTGCGCGAGGCGTAGGAGAACAGCACCAGCGGCACCCCGGTGAAACCCGCCGACAGCATCAGGTAGGCGACATCGCCCGGCGTGACCGCGACCAGCCGCCCGGCCGTGCCCTGCCAGATCAGGAAGCCCAGCGCCAGCGGCAGCAGCAGCGCCGTCTCGACCCCGACCGACAGGACGGGGCCAAGCGGAAGCGCCTTCTTGATCAGCCCGTAGGTGCCGAAGCTTGCGGCCAGGATCAGCGCGATCCAGGGCGGCGTGCCCAGTTGCAGCGTCAGCACCAGCACCGCGCCAAGCGCCAGCGCGATGGCCGTGCGCTGAAGCGGGCTGAACCGCTCGCCGAAGGCGAAATAGCCCATCGCGACGGCGACCAGCGGGAAGATGTAGTAGCCCATGCTCGCCTCGGTCGCATGGCCGTTCTGGATCGCCCAGATATAGCCGAACCAGTTGGCCGAGACCGCGATGGCCGCAAGCCCGATCCGCCCCAGCCGCCGGGGCTGCGAAAAGGCGGCACGGAACTCGGGCAGGCGCTTTTGCAGCGTGAAGAGCAGGATGAAGAAGGCCAGGCTCCAGATCACCCGGTGCGACAGCACCTCGAGCGGCCCCACATGCGAGATGCCGTCGAAATAGAGCCCCGACAGCCCCCAGATCGTGCAGGCCGCCACGATGGCTGCGACGCCGCGCATCTCGTTCGTCATGTGATGGCACCTGTCCGGATCATGGCGTCCGGGATATCGGCTGGCTTGCGGATGTTCCAGTGCGGAAACGGCCGGGATCAACGGGCCTGGGCAAATCCGCGCAGGTTGGCCAGCGCCTCGGCTTCCATCTCGGACAGGACGGCCACCAGGTCCGCCCTGTGATCGTCGCGCGCAAACGCTTCCTCCAGGGCCAGAAGGCCGGTGTCCACCGCCACCGCGGTCGCGAGGCCCCCGACCACACCGCCTATCGCCGCGCCGACAGCCGTGCCGAGGACGGGAACGACCGATCCGGCCGCAGCCCCCGCGGCGGCGCCCATGCCAGCACCGCCAAGCGTGGATACGCTCTTGGAGGTCGCCGATTTCACCGCTGCCTTCGCCGCAATCTTGAGAATGCCCTTGGTCCCCGCCTTGGCGACGACCGCCGCCGCGACCGCTGCGCCCGTCGCGCCCGCAATGGCACCCCGCTGCCCGAAGGAAAGGACCGAGGATTCGGCCGCAAGCGTCTCGAGTTCGGCAAGCGATGTGCGGCGCGTCACCACGGCATCGCCGTCGGGGTCGGGCATCACCCGGTTCTCGTCGAGGATAGCCCTGATCCTGGCGTCGATCACGGCGTCCAGTTCGGACCGTGCGCCCCTGAAGGCACGGTCGGTTTCGTCGAACGGATCGCCCGCCTCCAGGTGCTCCACAAGCTTCGAGCGAAGATGCTCTTCCAGGTTTCCGGCAAGCAGATGTCCGGTTCGGGCGTATTCCGCAGGCAGGCTGTAGTACCAGTCGAGATAGCCGTCGATGTTGCGCTCCATCGCGTCGAATCCGGAAACGAGGGACTGTTCCAGCGTCGCCATTTGCTGCGGATCCAGCGCCGCATCGCCCAGCGCCGCGTTGATCTGATCGATCGTGCCGCTTTCGTAGAACGCCTGGTCGATCTGCTCGACCAGCCGCCCCGCCCGTTCGGTCGTGGCACTCAGCCAGGGGCTGTTGCGGATCGCCTGGTCCACCAGCGCGAAGACCTGGAGATAGGCGATGACGGCAACCGTGCCGATGGCCGACACGAAGGCGATGCCCACGGCAGACGGCGGCGGCAGGTCCAGTTCCGTCCTGCGATGCAGGATCCGCCGGTATTCGCCAAGCGGCAGGCAGAAGGCGGCAAAGAGCGTGGCGAGGGCAAGGAACAGGGCGAAGTCGCGCGCAAGGATGATCCCCAGCGCAAGGACGCTGCCCGGAGAGCCGAACTGCCCGAGGCTGCCCATCACGAAGCTCTCGACCGCGTTGAGGATGCCGGCCCATCTTGCGACCAGTCCGGCGATGGCGCTGTCGCCGATCAGGCCGGCGCCCGCGCGCCCCGCCTCCATCGCCGCGGCCAGCGAGGCATAGTTTCCCTCGTGCTCACCGAAGAACAGGCGCAGGGCAAGTGCTGCCAGCGCCATGATCGCGGCGGTGATCCAGGCCGAACTCCACAGGACGTAGCCCGGCAGGTAGAGCGGCTCCAGATGGCCGTCCGCGCGGCCCGCGATCCAGCGCCGGACCGGCAGGAACACCGCTGGCGAAATCGCGATCAGCGCAAGATCAAGCGGCCCGAAACCGATCAGGGCGGTCAGCAGGGCAAAGGCGCCGACGATGCTGACAAGGAAGGACAGCGTCGCCCCGAGGTACGGCTTCAGCAGGACCCCCCGCAGGGGCGTCCCGCTGCGCCATGCCGCAAGCCGCAGCAGTTTGCCAAGCGTGGTGCGGTAGGTCAGGAACATCGCAGTGGGAAGCGACAGCAGCAGGACGCCAAGGGCAATCACCCAGGGGCCGTTCTGGCGCTGTGCGTGGGTCAGGATCAGGACGAGGGCAATAAATGTCGCGGGGCCGAGAATTCGGCGCAGGTCGAAATGGGTCATGGCACGTCGAAAAGGATCCGTTGACGCTGTCAATACGGCCAGCTTGCCGCCGGATGCCTTGCGATGCCAACACATTCACGAACGCAGACGGCCCGGGCATCGACCCGGGCCGCCGCATCGGTTTCTGGCGGGGATGCCTTACGCCCTGGACAGGCGCTCGGCGACGTTTTCCCAGTTCACCAGGTTGTTGAGGAAGTTTTCCAGATAGGCCGGGCGCTTGTTGCGGAAGTCGATGTAGTAGGAGTGCTCCCACACGTCGCAGCCCAGAAGCGCCGTCTGGTTGAAGCAGAGCGGGTTCACGCCGTTCTCGGTCTTGGTGACCTTGAGGGTGCCGTCGGTGTCCACCACCAGCCAGCACCAGCCCGAGCCGAACTGGCCCGCGCCGGCGGCCGCGAAATCGGCCTTGAACTTGTCGACCGAGCCGAAGGCGTCGGTGATGCGGGCTTCCAGCTCGCCCGGCATGGCCTGCTTGTTCGGGCCCATCATTTCCCAGAACTGGACGTGGTTCCAGTGCTGCGAGGCGTTGTTGAAGATGCCGTTCTGCGCCACCGCGCCGGCCTGGTAGGTGCCCTTGACGATGTCCTCGAGCGACTTGCCTTCCCACTCGGTGCCGGCGATCAGCTTGTTGCCGTTGTCCACATAGGCCTTGTGGTGCAGGTCGTGGTGGTATTCGAGGGTTTCCTTCGACATGCCGGCGGCGGCCAGCGCGTCATGGGCATAGGGAAGATCGGGAAGTTCGAAAGCCATGGCTTCGGTCCTTTCTGTTGGTCGTTCAATTCTTTTCGCGCGGGCATGAGGCGGGCGAAGGGCCCCGCGCCTGGCGCACACATATACCCCGAAGCGGCCCGCGAAAAGGGCGCGGGTCCAAATCAGCCGACCGGCAGCGCGGCCAGCGCCACGCGCCGCGCCTCGGCCAGAAGCACGTTGTAGGTGCGGCAGGCCGGCGGCGTCGCCATCAGTTCCACGCCGATCCCGGCCTGCTCGAGCGCGTGGCGCAACGCGGCGGGCAGCGGCGCGATCTCGGCGCCCATGCCCACCAGCAGCACGTCGATCTGGTCCGCGCGGGACAGGAAGGGCGCAAGATCGGGAAGCCCCGCCCAGGGCACGACCCCCTCGGGCAGCAGCGCGAGCGGGCCGTCATGGCGCGTCTCGCCCAGCCGGAAGAAGCCGGGGCCGTAGCCGTCCACCGGCTGGCCCGCGGGAAAGCGCGCCTCGTTCAGCCGGATCACGCGTCCACGTCCGCGAACTGCGTCCCGGCCTTGCTCTTGTCCTCGTCGTCGCGTTCCACGCCCAGCTTCAGAAGGGCGGCGGTCGCGACATAGACGGTGGAATAGGTGCCGATCACGACGCCCCAGATGATCGCGAAGACGAAGCCGCGGATCACGTCGCCGCCCAGCACGAACAGCGCGATCAGGGCCAGGAGCGTGGTGCCCGAGGTCATGAAGGTCCGGCTGAGCGTCTCGTTGATCGACAGGTTCAGCACGTCCTTCAGATCGGTCTTCTTGTAGCGGCGCAGGTTCTCGCGCACGCGGTCGAAGATCACCACCGTGTCGTTGATCGAGTAGCCCACGATGGTCAGCAGCGCCGCGATGATCGCAAGATCGAAGCGGATCTGGAGAAGGGAAAAGACGCCGATGGTCAGGAACACGTCATGGATCAGCGCCAGCACCGAGGCGAGCGCGAACTGCCATTCGAAGCGCAGCCAGATGTAGATCAGGATCCCCAGCATCGACAGGCCGATGGCGATGCCGGCGCTCTGGATCAGCTCTCCAGACACCTTGGGGCCGACGGATTCCACCGCGGCGAAGCGCAGGCTGGGATCGAGTTCCACCAGCGCGACGCGCACCGCCTCGACGGTCTCGGCGGGCACGCTTTCCGCACCGGGCTGGGCCTGGATGCGGATCATCGCCACGTTCTCGTCATCGGCGAAGGTCGGGTCGAAGATCTCGGTGATCGACACGTCGCCCAGCGCCAGCGGGTCGAGCGCCGTGCGGTAGGCCGCGACATCGACGGGCGTCGCCGCCTCGGTCCGGATCGTGGTACCTCCGAGGAAGTCGATCCCGTAGTTGAGCCCCTGCACGAAGAGCGAGATGACGGTGACGATCGCCAGCAGTCCCGACACCCCGAGGAACACCGCGGGGAAGCGGAAGAAGTCGATCTTGGTGTCGTCGGGAACAATCCGCATGTGGCGCATGTCAGACCTCGATCGTCTTGGGGCGGCGGCGGTCGTACCAGGTGACGACCATCAGCCGGGTGACGAAGATGGCGCAGAACACCGAGGTCAGGATCCCCAGCGCAAGCGTCACGGCGAAACCACGCACCGGACCCGAGCCCATCGCGTAGAGGATGACGGCGATCAGGAAGGTGGTGATGTTGCTGTCGGTGATGGCCGACAGCGCCTTGTCGTAGCCCTGTTCGATGGCGCGGGCGACGCCCTTCCCGGTCCTGAGTTCCTCGCGGATGCGCTCGAACACCAGCACGTTGGCGTCGACCGCCATGCCGATGGTCAGCACGATCCCGGCGATGCCGGGCAGGGTCAGGGTCGCCCCGATGGTGCTGAGCAGGGCAAGGATCAGGCAGACGTTCACGATCAGCGCGATGTTTGCGAAAAGGCCGAAGAGCCCGTAGCTGAGCCACATGAAGACCATGACGGCGGCAAAGGCCACGAGGCAGGCGATTTCCCCGGCCTCGATGCTGTCCTGGCCGAGTTCGGGGCCGATGGTGCGCTGTTCCAGCACCTCGATCTCGGCCGGCAGGGCGCCGGCGCGCAGCAGGATCGCCAGCCGCGTGCTTTCCTCGACCGAGAAATTGCCGGTGATGATGCCGCTGCCGCCGGGGATCGCGCTCTGGATGACGGGGGCGGAGATCACCTCCTCGTCGAGCACGATGGCGAAGGGGCGGCCGATGTTCTCGGCGGTGTAGTTGCCGAAGACGCGCCCGCCCGAGGGGTTGAAGCGGAAGCTGACCGCCGGGCGGCCGTTCTGGTCGAAGCTGGGCTGCGCATCGACAAGCTGCTCGCCAGAGACGATGGCGCGGCGCTCGAGGACGTAGAAGACGCCCGGCTCGTCCATCGAGGGATAGACGTAGTTGCCCGGCGCCGGTTCGTCCGCGGAAGATGCCCGGCGGACCACCTCGTGAAAGGTCAGCTGCGCGGTCTGGCCGATGATGTCGAGAAGTTCCTGCGCCGAGCCGATGCCGGGCACCTGCACCAGGATCCGGTCCGCGCCCTGGCGCTGGATCGTGGGCTCGCGGGTGCCGGTCTCGTCCACGCGGCGGCGGATGATTTCCAGGCTTTGGGCCATGGTCCGGTCGTCGGTGGCGATGCGCTCGGCCTCGGACAGGGTGACGACGATCTGGTCGCCCTCGGCCCGCACGTCGAAATCGCGCGCGCCGACCCCGGTCAGGGTCGCGACCGGCTGGGTCAGACCCTGCACCGCCGTCAGCGCCGCCTGCATGCCGGCCTGGTCGCCCAGCCGGATGCGCAGTTCGGTCGGATCGGTCTCGATCCGGCGGATGGTGCCCACCTGCTCGCGCAGGTCGCGCAACGCGTCGCGCACCTCGGGCCATAGGCCCTCGATCCGGTCGGCATAGACATCCTCGACCTTGACCTCGACCAGCAGATGCGCGCCGCCGCGCAGGTCGAGGCCCAGGTTCACCAGGGCAGAGGGCAGGAAATCCGGCCAGGCGGCCATGGCCGCCTCCATTTCGGGTGTGGGCGCGGCCCCCGCCTCGATGGCGGCACGGGCGTCGTTGGCCTGCTCCACCCGGCTGTAGAAGCCGTTGGGCAGGGTGAACACGATGCCCGCAAGACACACGAGCAGGACGAGGGTTGTCTTCCAGGCCGGATAGCGCAGCATCTGCCCCGCCTCAGGCTTTCGGCGCTTCGGCCGGCTCGGTCTTGCTCAGAACCTGGGCGACGGTGGACTTCACGACCCGGATCTTGACCTCGGGCGCGATCTCGACCTCGATCTCGCCGTCTTCCTTGACCTTGGTCACCTTGCCGATGACCCCGCCCTGGGTGACGATCTGGTCGCCCCGGCGCAGCGCCGCGACCATGGCCTGGTGCTGCTTGATCTTCTTCTGCTGGGGCCGGATCATCAGGAAGTACATGATCGCGAATATCAGGATGATCGGGATGAAACCCGCAAATCCCCCCGCGGCGCTGCCGCCTGCTGCCTGTGCGTAAGCCGGTGTCGCGAACATGCGTGTCGGTCCTTCCCTGTGCGGGCCACCCCACCGCGGCCCCGTGTTTCCAGATCGCGCGGACCCTACTGGGCCGCCCCTGCAATGGCAAGATTGTCCCGACCTAGGCACGGGCGGCGCCGGGGTAAAGATGCGGCCTGACCAAAACGCGGCGAAAAGCGGTGCGGGACGCGCTTTTTTACCCGGCGGGGATGTGCCATAGAACGCCGCGTTCGAGTCAGACGCCCGTTACGATCCAACCGAAGGTCCAGACCCATGCATGACATCCGCCTGATCCGCGACAACCCCGAGGGTTTCGACGCGCGGCTCGCCCGCCGCGGCGAGGAAGGCTGGTCGCAGGACATCCTGGCCATCGACGCCCGCCGGCGCGAGGCGATCCTGGCCGCGGAAACCGCGCAGGCCGAGCGCAATCGCGCCAGCAAGGAGATCGGCGCCGCCAAGGCCCGCGGCGACGAGGCCGAGTTCGAGCGCCTGCGCGAGGTGATGGCCGCGAGGAAGACCGAGCAGGCCGAGCTGGAGGAAAAGGCGCGGATCGAGGAGGCCCAGCTCCAGCAGCTTCTGATGACGCTGCCGAACCTGCCGCTCGACGAGGTGCCCGACGGCCGGGACGAGGCCGACAACGTGGAACTCAGGCGCTGGGGAAGCCCGCGCGACTTCGACTTCCCCCCGAAGGAGCATTTCGAGGTGGCCGCCGCGGCGGCGGGGCTCGACTTCGCCACGGCGGCGAAACTCTCGGGCTCGCGCTTCGTGGTGCTGAAGGGCGCGATGATCCGGCTGCACCGGGCGCTGGCGCAGTTCATGCTCGACACCCATGTGGACAGGAATGGCCTGACCGAGATGTGGACCCCCGTGCTGGTGCGCGAGGAGGCGATGCAGGGCACCGGGCAATTGCCCAAGTTCGCCGAGGACAGCTACCAGACCACGAATGGCTGGTGGCTGATCCCCACCGCCGAGGTGACGCTGACGAACACCGTGGCGGGCGAGATCCTTTCGGCCGACGCGCTTCCGATCCGCATGACCGCCCATACCCAGTGCTTCCGCTCGGAAGCCGGCAGCGCGGGCAAGGACACCACCGGCATGCTGCGCCAGCACCAGTTCGAAAAGGTGGAGATGGTGTCGATCACCACGCCGCAGGACAGCCGGGCCGAACTCGATCGCATGACCGCCTGCGCCGAAGGCATACTCGAGGCGCTGGGCCTGCCCTATCGCACCATCGTGCTGTGCACCGGCGACATGGGCTTCGGCGCGAGCCGCACCCATGACATCGAGGTGTGGCTGCCCGGCCAGAACACCTATCGCGAGATCAGCTCCTGCTCGGTCTGCGGCGATTTCCAGGCCCGGCGGATGAACACACGCTTCCGCCCCGCGCCGGACGCCCGGCCCGAATTCGTGCACACGCTGAACGGCTCGGGCCTGGCGGTGGGGCGCTGCCTGATCGCGGTGATCGAGAACGGCCAGCAGGCCGATGGCAGCATCGTGATCCCCGAGGCGCTGCACCCCTACATGGGCGGCAAGACCCGCATCACGCCAGAGGGCGCGCTGGCCTGAGGCGCGGCAGCGGCGCAACACTGCGCGGCTTGCGCGACACGCATATGGACGGGGTGCCGGCCCCGTCCTAGAAGCGGGATGTCCCCGCGGTTCAAGGCCAAGGAAGCTCATGCGCATTCTCATCACCAATGACGACGGCATCAACGCCCCCGGGCTGAAGGCGGCAGAGGCGATCGCCGCCGAACTGGCCGGCCCCGATGGCGAGGTCTGGGTCGTGGCCCCGGCCTGGGAACAATCCGCCGTGTCGCATTGCGTGTCCTATGTGCGGCCCATGCGGATGGAGCAGTGGGAGGAACACCGCTTCATCGTCGAGGGTTCTCCGGCCGACTGCGTGCTGGCGGCGCTGGGCGACATAATGGAGGCGACGCCCCCGGACCTGGTGCTGTCGGGGGTGAACCGCGGGCACAACGTGGCCGAGGACACGATCTATTCCGGCACCATCGGCGGTGCGATGGAAGGCGCGCTTCACGGCATCCGCTCGATCGCGCTGTCGCAGTATTACGGCCCCGGCAACACGCGCCTGCCCGACACCTTCGAGGCGGCGCGGAAATGGGCGGTGCCGATCTGCCGCGCGCTTCTCGATCGGGCCAACTGGGAAGACACCGGCTACCAGGTCTTCTACAACGTGAATTTCCCCGCCTGCCCCGCGGCCGAGGTGCTGGGCGTGCGCGCCACCTTCCAGGGCAAGCGCCCCTCGCCCACCTTCAAGGTACAGCCGGCGCCCGCGCCGAACGGGCGCAACTACTACTGGCTGACGCATGGGGCGAAGGGCAATATCGGCGCCGAGGACGGGTCCGACGCGCGCGAGGTGCATCGCGGCTACTGCACGGTGACGCCGCTGCGCCCCGACATGACCGCGCGCGACCAGGCGGCGCACCTGGCCGGGGTGGTGGATGGTCTCTGAGGACGAGGCGCGGATGCAGTTCGTGCTGGCGCTGCGCGCGCGCGGCGTGACCGATCGCGCCGTGCTTCAGGCGATGGAGGATACCCCCCGCGCGGTGTTTCTCGAAGGCATCTTCAAGGCCCGCGCCTACGAGGACGTGCCCCTGCCGATAGGCTCTGGCCAGACGATATCGCAGCCCTCGATCGTGGGGCTGATGACGCAGGCGTTGCAGGTGGGCCGCCGCGACAAGGTGCTGGAGGTGGGGACCGGCTCGGGCTACCAGGCGGCGATCCTGTCGCCGCTGGCGCGCCGGGTCTACACCACCGAGCGGCACCGCGGACTGGCCCGGCAGGCAGAGCGTGTCCTGCGCGACCTGGACCGCACCAACGTGACCGTGATCGCCACCGACGGCGCCTTCGGGCTGCCCGAACAGGCGCCCTTCGACCGCATCATCGTGACGGCCGCGGCCGAGGATCCGCCCTCGTCGCTGCTGGCCCAGCTCAAGGTCGGCGGCATCATGGTGCTGCCGGTGGGTCAATCGGATACTGTCCAAACCTTGCTCAAGGTGGTAAAAACCGAAGACGGGCTGGATTATCACAGCCTGGCCGAAGTACGTTTCGTGCCGCTGGTCGAGGGCATGGCCGAGGACTGATCCAGAGCGCGCCCCGGACCCCCGGACGAAGCGACGCAGATCCCGCACAGGCCCCGGTCAACAGGGGCAGCAGCGGCAAGAGCAGATACAGGCGGATAAGATGAACGCACGCAGTCACCGTGGACCCCGCGCAGCCCTGGCCGTCATCCTGTCGGTGTCGGTCGCGGCCTGTTCCGACATGCCGAACCCCGTGGGCGGGCTGTTCGGCGGCGAAAGCCGGAGCGTGGCCAGCGAACGCGCGGCCCCGACCTTCGACCGCCCGCCGCCCGACAGCCGGGGCGTGATCACCTATGCCACCTACCAGGTGATGGTGGCACGGCGCGGCGACACGTTGCAGGCGATGGCGGGCCGCGTCGGCCTGAGCGCCGAGGCGCTGGCCCGGCACAACGGCGTGCCGATCACCTATTCCCCCCGCACCGGAGAGGTGTTTGCCCTGCCCCGGAACGTGGGCGGCACGCCGGTCACGGCCGGATCGCTGACCATGGGCGGGATCGCCACCGGCGGCATCACGACCCAGCCCCTTGGCGGCACGCCGTCCGCCCCGGCCCCGAGCGCCCAGCCCCAGGCCCAGGCGCCGACCGGGCAGGCGAACCCGTTCAGCAACGGCCAGCCCTCGACCGTGATCGACCCGATCCGGCACCGGGTGCAGGCGGGCGAGACGGCGTTTTCCATCGCGCGGCTCTACGGCGTGTCCACGACGGCGCTGGCAAGCTGGAACGGGCTCGACAGCGAGATGTCGCTGCGGGTGAACCAGGAACTGCTGATCCCGGTGATCAACGGCGCCAACGAGGTCCGGTCGGAACCGCAGCGCGTGGCCTCGGCCAGCCCGGCGCCGGATGACGCCAATCCGCCGGGCACCGCGACCCCCATCGCCCCGCCGCCAAGCGCCGCGACCCCGCTGCCGCCGGACCAGGACATCGACGCGGCGACGCCGCCGCCCTCGCCCAACCTGGGCGGAACGCCTTCGGCGCGCTTCGCCATGCCGGTCGCGGGCGCGACGGTGCTGCGCGGCTATGCGCCGACGGGCGCGAACCGCAACGAGGGCATCGACTTCGCGGCCGCCGCCGGCACCGAAGTCGTGGCCGCCGCCGATGGCGAGGTGGCGCTGATCTCGCGTTCCGTGGGTGGGCTGGGGACCATCCTGCTGATCCGCCACGATGCCGAACTGATGACCGTCTATGGCCGCATCAGCAATGTCACGCTGCAAAAGGGCGACCGCGTCACCCGCGGCCAGCGCGTCGGCGTGGTGGCGGAAGGCGAACAGCCCAACCTGCATTTCGAGGTGCGCCGCGGCACGGCGGCCGTCGATCCCACGCCCTTCCTGCCGCGCTGAGGGGCGCGGTCAGTCCAGGCGGATCGGCACCCCCTGCCGGCCCGCCAGGTCGGTGACGTATTGCCAGGCGACGCGGCCCGAACGGCTGCCGCGGGTCTGCTGCCACTCGATCGCCTCGGCGCGCAGGGTGGCGTCGTCGATCGAAAGGCCAAGCGCGTCGCAATAGCCCCGGATCATGGCCAGGAACTGGTCCTGGTTGCAGGGGTGGAAGCCCAGCCAAAGCCCGAAGCGGTCGGAAAGCGAGACCTTTTCCTCGGTCGCCTCGGAGGGGTTGATCCCGGCATTGCGCTCGTTCTCGATCATGTCGCGCGGCATCAGGTGCCTGCGGTTCGAGGTGGCGTAGAAGATCACGTTGTCTGGCCGCCCCTCGACCCCGCCATCGAGGATCGCCTTGAGCGACTTGTAATGGCTGTCGTCATGGTCGAAGGACAGGTCGTCGCAGAACAGGATGAAACGCCCCGGCGCGGTGCGCAGCAGGCCCAGCAGCCGCCCGATGGAGGGCAGATCCTCGCGCTGGATCTCGACCAGCTTCAGGCCCGGCGTCTCGCGCAGGACGGCGGCATGGGCCGCCTTCACCAGCGAGGATTTCCCCATCCCGCGCGCGCCCCAGAGAAGCACGTTGTTGGCCGGGAAACCCTGCCCGAACTGGCGGGTATTGGCCAGAAGCGTGTCGCGCGAGCGGTCCACGCCGACCAGCAGCTCGATCGGGACGCGGTTCACGCGGGCGACCGGCGTCAGCCGGTCGGGCGATGTGTGCCAGACGAAGGCGTCGGCGGACCCGAGATCCGGCGCGTCCAGCGGGGGCGGGCTGATCCGCTCGAGCGCGGCCGCGATCCGTTTCAGCGCGGCCTTGCTCATTGGGCGGGCTTGTCGCCCGGCTCGCCGGTGTCGGCCGGTTCCTCGTCATCGTAGTAGCCGTCGGCGCGGAGCTGCGCCTCGCGCTTGCGCTCGACCATGCTGACCAGCCAGATCGACACCTCGTAGAGAAGGTAGACGACCGAGAACAGGATCATCTGGGTGATCACGTCCGGGGGCGTCACGATGGCGGCCAGGATCAGGATGCCGACGATGGCATACTTGCGCACGTCGCGCAGGCCCTGGGCGGTCACGATCTCTGCCTTGCCCATCAGCGTCAGAAGGACGGGCAGCTGGAAGCACAGGCCAAAGGCCACGATGAACTTGAGCGTGATGTCGAGGGATTCGTTCACCTTCCCGAAGAAGGTGATCTGGATGCCCTGGCTCGCGCCCTCGACGGCCGGCACGGCGCCCTCGTCCATGAAGAAGGACGACACGATGGAGGGCACGTCGGCAAAGCCCAGGAAAAAGGCCATCGCCAGCGGCACGACCACATAATGCGCGAATGCCGCGCCCGTCAGGAACAGCACGGGAGAGGCGATGAGGAACGGCAGGAACGCCGCCTTCTCGCTGCGGTAGAGCCCCGGCGCCACGAAGCGCCAGAGCTGGTGCGCGATCACCGGGAAGCTGAGGGCGAGCCCGAAGACCATGGAAATGCGGATCAGGGTGAAGAAGTATTCCTGCGGCGCGGTGAACTGCATCTTCGGGTCGGGATCGCCCAGCGCGCGCAGCGTCTGCTCGATGGGCACGAGCAGGAAATCGAGGATCGCCTCGGCCGCCATGAAGCAGACGATCATGCCCACCAGGAAGGCGATGACGGACCGGATCAGCCGCGTGCGCAACTCGGCCAGATGCTCGATCAGGGGGGCGGCGCTATCGTCGATGTCGTCGGTGTTGTTCGTGGCCATTCAGCCCTCGGAGGTCTTGTCGGCCTGCGGCGCGGCGGGGGCCTGCTCGGCGGGCTTGGGCGCGGCGGCCTGCTCGGCGGGCTTGGGCGCGGCCGACGTGGCGGGCTTCGGCGTCTCGGTCGCGGGCTTCGGCTTGTCCTTGTCGCCGCTGCCCGTCACGAAGTCCCGCGCATAGGATTTCGCGGCGCTGCCGGGGCTGACGGATTTGCGCACGTCGCCGATCTTGTTCAGATCCTTGACCGCGTCCTTCAGGCCCGACTCGTCCGCCGCCGCCTCCATCGAGCGCTGGAATTCCCGCGCCATGCCGCGCATCCGGCCCATGAAACGGCCGGCATTGCGGAACATGACCGGCAGATCCTTGGGCCCGACCACGATCAGCGCGACAATGCCGATGACGATCAGCTCGAGCCAGCCGATATCGAACATGATGGGTTATCCCCTGGCGTAAGGTCGGTTCAGACCTTGTCCTTCTCGCCCTCGGGCGTGACGTCGCGGGCGTGGGTGGCGCCGTCCTTGGACGCGTCCTCCAGCTCCTGCTTGCCCTCGCTCAGGCCGCGCTTGAAGCTGGTGATGCCCTTGCCGACCTCGCCCATGAGCGACGAGATCTTGCCGCGCCCGAACAGCACGAGCACGACGATCGCGATCAGAAGGATGCCCGGAAGGCCGATATTGTTGAGCATGGATCTCTCCCCCCATCTCATACGGCGCCGGACCAACCCGCGCCTGACGGTTTCTTCCGTGTATGTATTGCGATGGACAGCCGGGATAAAGCCCCAAGCGACCCATCGGCGGAATTTAGTTGAGGAGCGGGTTGCTCAGCTTGGACTGCGCCTTGCAGGGAAACACGAAACAGCGGTCCCGCCGCAGCGACAGCCACAGCTTGGTGCCCTCGCGCGGAAGGAACACGCCAGGGATGGTGGCCTTGAGGATCGAGCCGTCATGTTCCATCCGCATCTCGACCAGGCTTTCATGGCCCATGAAGCGCGCCCGCGCCACCGCGCCGCGCGCCGGCACCCCGTCGGACGGCGTGGGCAGCGGGCCCGAGCCGTTGCGGTCGAAATCCATCTTCAGGTGCTGGGGGCGGATGATGATTTCCACATCCGCCTCGTCGCGCAGGTTGGGGCAGAGGAACTTGCCGAACGGCGTCTCGCACTGAAAATCCTTCACGACGCCGTGCAGGATATTGATATCGCTGAAAAATCCAGCCGCTTCGGAATCGACGGGATTGTTGTAGATGTTGTAGGGCGCCCCCTGCTGGACGATCCTGCCCCGCCGCATCAGCGCGATCTGGTCGGCCATGCGCATCGCCTCGTCGGGCTCGTGGGTGACCAGAAGGACGGCGGTGCCCTCTTCCTTCAGGATCTCGAGCGTGTCGTCGCGGATACCGTCGCGCAGGCGGTTGTCGAGCCCCGAGAACGGCTCGTCCATCAGCATCACCCGGGGCCGGGGCGCCAGCGCGCGGGCCAGCGCCACGCGCTGCTGCTCGCCCCCAGACAGCTGGTGGGGGTATTTCCTGGCCTTGTCCGCAAGCCCCACCCGCGCCAGCAGGTCACGCACCCGCGCCTCGGACCCGGACCCCGCGCCGAAGGCGACATTCGCCTCGGCCGTCAGGTGCGGGAACAGGGCGAAATCCTGGAACATCATGCCGATGGCGCGTTTCTCGGGCGGCAGGTGCACGCCCGGCCCCGCGACAAGCTGGCCGTCGATCCGGATCTCTCCGGAGGTCACATGCTCGACGCCCGCGGCCATGCGCAAGGTGGTGGACTTGCCGCAGCCCGACGGCCCCAGAAGGCAGGTCACCTGGCCCGGCATCAACTCCAGCGACAGGCCGTCGACGACGGGCATGCCGTCGAAACGGCAGACCAGGTCGCGCAGTTCCAGCCGGGGCGTGGGAAGGGCCATTGCTATCCGATGGATTTGATCAGGTTTGGAGGGCGATGTAACAACCCCGCCCCCCGCCTGCAAGGCCGCTCAGATCGTGGCGTTGGTCGCGCCCCCATCGAGCAGGATGTTCTGGCCGACGATGAAACCGGCATGGGCCGAGCACAGGAAGGCGCACATCGCGCCGAACTCGGCGGCCGTGCCGTAGCGGCGCACGGGGATCGTCGCCTCGCGCCGGGCGCGGGCCTCCTCGACGGAAATGTTCTGCTGCCGCGCCACGTTCCCGTCGAGCGACACCGCGCGGTCGGTGTCGTGGATGCCCGGCAGCATGTTGTTGATGGTCACGCCGTGCTGCGCCACCTGCCGCGCGGTGCCCGCGACATAGCCCGTAAGGCCCGTGCGCGCCGCGTTCGACAGCCCCAGCGCCGGGATCGGCGCCTTGACCGATTGCGAGGTGATGTTGACCACCCGGCCCCAGCCGCGGTCGATCATGCCCGGCAGCGCCGCCTTCATCAGCGCGATTGGGGTCAGCATGTTGGCATCCAGCGCGCGGATGAAATCGTCGCGGTCCCAGTCCGACCACAGCCCCGGCGGCGGGCCGCCGGCGTTGGTCACAAGGATGTCGGCCCCCTCGCCCGCCGCCAGCACTTTGGCCTGGCCGTCGGGCGTGGTCACGTCGCAGGCCACCGTCACGACATTCACGCCGTGGCGGGCGCGGATCGCGGCGGCCGCCTCTTCCAGCGCCTCGGACCCGCGCGCGTTCATGACCAGTTCGACGCCCGCCGCGGCCAGCGCGTCGGCGCAGCCGAAGCCCAACCCCTTCGACGAGGCGCAGACGATCGCCTTCTTCCCCCGGATACCCAGATCCATCGACATTCTCCCCTCGGTTGACGCGGCGAGAGGTGGCCCGGCGGGCGGCTCAAGTCAACCCGAAGCCGGATCAGTCGAGCGTCAGCGCCCGCCCCTCCTCGCCCTTCTGCTTGTGGGCGGGCTCGACATGGATGGTCACGCGCGCGCCCGGCATCTCGCGCGCCAGCGCCGCCTCCAGCCGGTCGCAGATGCCGTGCGATTCGGTCACGGTCATGTCGCCGTCCACCACAAGATGGAACTCGATGAAGGTGGCGGGGCCGGCATGGCGGGTCTTGAGGTCGTGCACCTCGATCGCGCCGCCGGCGCTGTCGCGGATCACCGCGCGGATGCGCGCGGCCTCGGCCGGGTCCACGGCCACGTCCATCAGCCCGCCCACGGATCCGGCGATGACCTTCCACCCCTCCCACAGCACGTTGACGCCGACGATCAGCGCGAGGATCGAATCAAAGGCGTAAAGCCCGGTGACGAGCACCAGCAACAGCCCCACCAGCACGCCCACGGATGTCATCACGTCGGCCATGATGTGCTTGCCATCGGCCACCAGCGCGGGCGAGCGTTCGGCCCTGCCGAAGCGGATCAGGGTCAGCGCCCAGGCGGCGTTGACCACCGCCGCCCCGGCATTGATCGCCATGCCCAGCAGCGGCTGGTCGATGGGTTGCGGATCGGCCAGCCCCGCCAGCGCCTCGCGCACGATGAAAAGTGCGGCCACCACGATCATGACGCCCACGAACACGGCCGAGAAGTATTCCGCCTTGTGATGGCCGAAGGGGTGGTTGTGATCCGCGGGCCTGCTGGCGTAGTGCACCGCCCACAGCGCGACCGAGGCCGAGACCAGGTTCACCACCGATTCGAGCGCGTCGGAATAAAGCGCGACCGACCCGGTCAGCGCCCAGGCGAGGAATTTCAGCCCCATCACCGCCAGCGCGACAAGGATCGAGCCGAAGGCGAATTTCAAGGCGCGGCTGGCAGTCGGCATGGGCATGTCCCTCTTTTCCGAAGGCGCGGTGTAGCGTCGGGGGCACCGCGCGTCCACCGCCCCGCGCTGCATGGCCGCTTTTCCTTCAACGCAGACTATTCTATAGCCGCGCCATGCTGGATCGCACGCACAACACCCCCGCCCTTCCGCCGGAAATCGCCCGGCGGCGCACCTTCGCCATCATCTCGCATCCCGATGCGGGCAAGACGACGCTGACCGAGAAGTTCCTGCTTTACGGCGGCGCGATCCAGATGGCCGGACAGGTGCGCGCCAAGGGCGAGGCGCGGCGCTCGCGCTCGGACTTCATGCAGATGGAAAAGGACCGCGGCATATCGGTCTCGGCCTCTGCCATGAGCTTCGAGTTCCGCGACTTCTGGTTCAACCTGGTGGACACGCCGGGCCACTCGGACTTTTCCGAGGACACCTACCGCACGCTGACGGCGGTGGATGCGGCGATCATGGTGATCGACGGCGCCAAGGGCGTCGAGAGCCAGACCCGCAAGCTGTTCGAGGTGTGCCGCCTGCGCGACCTGCCGATCCTGACCTTCTGCAACAAGATGGACCGGGAAAGCCGCGACACCTTCGACATCATCGACGAGATCCAGGAAAACCTGGCCATCGACGTGACCCCGGCAAGCTGGCCCATCGGCATGGGGCGCGAATTCGTCGGCGCCTATGACCTGCTGCACGACCGGCTGGAGATCATGGACCGCGCCGACCGCAACGTGAAGGCGGAAAGCATCAAGATCGCGGGCCTCGACGATCCGAAGATCGCCGAACATGTGCCCGCGCATCTGCTGGAAAAGCTGCGCGAGGAGGTCGAGATGGCGCGCGCGCTGCTGCCGCCCTTCGACCGGCAGGCGTTCCTGGACGGGACGCTGACGCCGATCTGGTTCGGCTCTGCGATCAACTCCTTCGGGGTGCAGGAACTGATGGACGGGATCGGCGAGTTCGGCCCCGCGCCGCAGCTGCGCCCGGCGCAGGAGCGGCAAGTTTCAGCTGACGAATCAAAGGTTTCCGGTTTCGTGTTCAAGGTGCAGGCGAACATGGACCCCAAGCACCGGGACCGGGTGGCCTTCGTGCGGCTCTGCTCGGGTCACTTCCTGCGCGGCATGAAGCTGACCCATGTGCGGTCCGGAAAGGCCATGGCCATTTCCAACCCGGTGATGTTTCTCGCCAACGAGCGCGAGCTGACCGAGGATGCCTGGGCCGGCGACATCATCGGCATCCCGAACCACGGGCAGCTTCGGATCGGCGATGCGCTGACCGAAGGCGAGGCGCTGCATTTCACCGGCATCCCCTCTTTCGCGCCGGAGCTGTTGCAGGCGGTGCGCGTGACCGACCCGATGAAGGCCAAGCACCTGGAAAAGGCGCTGACCCAGTTCGCCGAGGAAGGGGCGGCCAAGCTTTTCAAGCCGATGATCGGCTCGGGCTGGATCGTGGGCGTGGTGGGCCAGTTGCAGTTCGACGTGCTGCAAAGCCGGATCGAGCTGGAATACGGCATCCCGGTGCGCTTCGAGCCGACGCAGTTCACCTCGGCGCGCTGGGTGGCGGGGCCGCGCGACAAGCTCGAGGCCTTTGTAAAGGGCAACCGCGGCCACATGGCCGAGGACCATGACGGCGACCCGGTCTACATGACGCGCCTGCAATGGGACATCGACCGCGTGGGCCGCGACTATCCGGAGCTGAAGCTGACGGCGACGAAGGAAATGATGGTCTGACCGGGGCGCGCCCCCGGTCCGGGCGTCAGTCCACGAAGGCCTTCTCGATCACGAAATCGCCCGGCTCGGAATTGGAGCCCTCTTCCATCCCTGCCTCCAGGCACAGCGCCTTGTGTTCCTGGAGCATGGCCATGGAGCCACAGATCATCACGCGGTCGGTGTCCGGGTCGAGCGGGCCGCCCGCCGCTTCCGCCAGGCGGCCGTCGCGGATCCAGTCGGTCATGCGGCCCATGCGCGGGCTTTCCTGGCGCGTGGTCGTGGCGATGTGCAGCAGCTTGTCGCCCACGAGTTCCGACAGCAGCTCGTCGCCGCGGATGGCGGCCACCAGGTCGAGACCGTAGTCCAGTTCGCGCACCTCGCGGCAGGTGTGCGTCAGGATCACCTGCTCGAACTTCTCGTATGTCTCGGGATCGCGGATCACGCTGGCAAAGGGCGCGATGCCGGTCCCGGTGGAGAACAGGAACAGCCGCCGCCCCGGGCGCAGCGCGTCATGGACCAGCGTGCCCACGGGTTTGGGGCGCATCACCACCTGGTCGCCCGGCTTCAGATGCTGAAGCCGCGAGGTGAGCGGCCCGTCGGCCACCTTGATCGAGTAGAATTCCAGCTCTTCGGCCCAGTTGGGCGAGGCGATGGAATAGGCCCGCAGAAGCGGCTTGTCGTCCACCATCAGCCCGATCATCACGAACTCGCCCGAGCGGAAGCGGAACCCCTGCGGCCGCTCGCAGGTGAAGGAAAAGGTGCGGTCGGTCCAGTGATGGACCCCGGTCACGCCCAGCAGGGACATGCCCTTCAGGGCTTTTGGCGCTTCGATGTTCATCGCTCACCCGTCAATTCGCGTTGACACCCTATATCGCCAGCCGGGACCAAGATCAAAGAAAAGGCACGATGCGGGACAATCCGGCGCAGAAAAGGCGTGGCAGATTGACGTTCACGGCAGGATCGACTACCTCCGGTCCCAGACGAGGCGCACCAATACGGGGGCGCCGGCCGCGCTGACACTGCGGCCTCACATGCCGCAACGAAAGTGTAGGCCATGACGAACTTTACCGATCTCGAACTTGATCCCCGCGTGCTGAAGGCGATTGCCGAGGCCGGCTACGAGACGCCGACCCCGATCCAGCAGCAGGCGATCCCCCACGCGCTGGTGGGCCGCGACGTGCTTGGCATCGCCCAGACCGGAACCGGCAAGACGGCGTCCTTCGTGCTGCCGATGCTGACGCTTCTGGCCAAGGGCCGGGCGCGGGCGCGGATGCCGCGCAGCCTGGTGCTGGCGCCGACGCGCGAACTGGCAGCCCAGGTGGCCGAGAACTTCGAGACCTATGCCAAGCACATGAAGCTTTCGATGGCGCTGCTGATCGGCGGCACCAGCTTCAAGGACCAGGACAAGCTGATCGACCGCGGCGTGGACGTGCTGATCGCGACGCCGGGCCGGCTGCTGGACCATTTCGAGCGCGGCAAGCTGATGCTGACCGCCATCGAGATCATGGTGGTGGACGAGGCGGACCGGATGCTCGACATGGGCTTCATCCCCGACATCGAGCGCATCTTCAAGCTGACCCCCTTCACCCGGCAGACGCTGTTCTTCTCGGCCACAATGGCGCCCGAGATCACCCGCATCACCAACGAGTTCCTGTCGAACCCGGTGCGCGTCGAAGTCGCCCGCCAGGCCACCGCCGCCGAGACGATCACCCAGAAGATCGTGCGCATCCGCCCCTCCAGGCGGGACGCGACCGACCGGGAAAAGCGCGCCACCCTGCGCCAGCTGATCGACACCGAGGGCGAACAGCTCACCAACGGGATCATCTTCTGCAACCGCAAGCGCGACGTGGACGTGGTGGCGAAGTCGCTGTCCAAGCACGGCTACGACGCGGCGCCGATCCATGGCGACCTGGACCAGTCGATCCGTACCCGCACCCTGGACGGCTTCCGCGAGGGCAAGCTGCGCCTGCTGATCGCATCCGACGTGGCGGCGCGCGGGCTCGACATTCCCGCCGTCAGCCATGTGTTCAACTACGACATCCCGATCCATTCCGAGGATTACATCCACCGGATCGGCCGCACGGGGCGCGCCGGGCGTTCGGGCAAGGCGATCTCGCTTTTCGTGCCGGCGGACCAGAAGCACCTGGACAAGATCGAGGAACTGATCGGCAAGCCCATCCCGTCGGAAGAAGTGAATTACGGGTCCGAGGCTGGCGCCGAAGCCGCCCGCCCCGAGGCGGACGAAGATGGCGCAGAGCGCCGGGGCAGCCGCAGCCGCAAGCGCGGCGGCCGGGATCGCAACCGCACGGCGGATGCCCCCGCCGCGGACGCAGCACCCGCGACAGAGCCGAAGCCGCAGGCAGAAGCCAGGCCCCAGCCCGCGCAGCCCGAGCGGCGCCGCGACGAACAGCCCCGCCGCGACCGGCGCGAGGATCAGCCGCGGCGCGACCGCCGCGACCGGCGCGACGACCGCCCGGTGATCGGCATGGGCGACCATGTGCCCGCCTTCCTGCTGCGCGACCTGCGCCCGGCGGCGATGGAAACCGAGGCGGACAGCGCCGAGGAGCAGCCTACCGAGGTTGCCGAGGCGCAGCCCGTGGTGGCCGCCGACGAAGCCCCCGCCCCCGCGCCGAAGCCCAAGCGCGCCCGCAAGCCGCGCACACCCAGGGCGAAGCCGGCCGCGGCCGAGACGAAGGCCGCCGACGCCCCCGAGGACGCACCTGTGGAAGTGCCCGTGGACGCCCCCGTGGACGCCCCCACCGAGGCGGCGGAACCCGAGGCGCCGGCCGATCAGCCCGCCGCGACCCCGGAGCCCGAAGCCACCGCGCCCGCGGCAGAGCCGCAGGCCCCCGAAAAGCCCAAGCGCACCCGCAAGCCGCGCGCCCGCGCGTCGGCCAAGGCGGTTCAGGCCGAAGTGGCGGAAGAAACCGAAGGCAGCACCGGCACGGCGTGACGCCGCCGCGCCGGGGGGCTGGCCTCAGCCCTCCTCGAAGCGGTTGATCAGCGTGGTGACGACGGGCTTCTTGCCCACCAGGTCGTTCGCGACATGGCGCACGGTCTTTTCGACCAGCTTTTCCACCGTCTCGTCATTGCGCAGCGCGCCGCGCCCGGCCTTTTCCAGCGCCGCCTCGATCTCTTGTTCCAGCGACCGCGTCAGGCTTGCACCGCGCCCCTTGGGCAGCGCATCGGCCAGGCCCGCCACCTCGACCCAGGGGCTGTCGGACAGCGTGCCATCCTCTTCCAGCATCACCGACACGACGACATGACCGCGCAGCGCCATGTGGATGCGGGTGCGCACGATGCCGTCCATCGCGCCGATCATCTGGGTGCCGTCCAGGTAGACGCGCCCGGTTTCCACATTGTCGATCACCTGCGCCTGCGCCCCTGTCAGATCCACCACCGCGCCATTGGAGGCGATCACCGACGGGATCCCGCCGGCCCGGCCCAGTTCGGCATGGGCGCGCAGGTGACGGTACTCGCCATGCATCGGGATCAGGTTCTGCGGCTTGAGAAGCTGGTGCACCCGTTCCAGATCCGGGCGGTTCGCGTGGCCCGAGACGTGGTAGCGGTCGTCCGCCTCGATCACGGTCACGTCCTGCTCGGCCAGCTGGTTCAGGATCCGGCCCACCGACACCTCGTTGCCGGGGATCGTCTTGGACGAGAACAGCACCGTGTCGCCCGGCTTCAGCCGGAAGCCCATGTAGCTCTGGCTGGCAAGCTGGGCGATGGCGGCGCGGCGTTCGCCCTGGCTGCCGGTGGCAAGGATGAACAGGTGGTCGCGCGGGATGTTCTCGGCCTCGCGCGGGTCCGTGATCGGCGGGAAGCCCGGCAGCACCTTGGCGGCGAAGCCCGCCTGGATCATGGTGTTCATCGCCCGCCCCATCACCACGACCGAGCGGCCGTTGTCATGGGCGGCCTGCGCCAGCGTGCGCAGCCGCGCGATGTTCGAGGCGAAGGTGGTGGCCACCACCAGCCCCTTTGCCTCGCGCATCAGCGCGTTGATCGCGGGCACGATATCCGCCTCGGATCGGCCCGGATGAAGGGAAAAGACGTTGGTGCTGTCGCAGGTCAGCGCCTTGACGCCCTGGCGGCCGATCTCGGCGAACATCTCCTCGTCGAAGGGCTCGCCCACCAGCGGCGTGCGGTCCAGTTTCAGGTCCGCGCTGTGGAAGATGCGCCCCGCCGGCGTGTCGATCACCAGCGCCGAGCATTCGGGGATCGAATGCGCCACCGGCACGAACCCCACCGTGAAGGGCCCCACGGCGACCGATTTCGGCCAGACCGGCGCCTCGCGCACGATGTCGGGGTTCAGGCCCGCGCGTTCCAGCTTGTTGCGGGCGATCAGCGCGGTGAAGGGGCGCGCGATCACCGGCGCCTGGAGACGCGGCCAGAGCATGCCCAATGCGCCCACATGATCCTCGTGGGCGTGGGTGATGATGATGGCTTCCAGCCGGTCGGCGCGTTCGGCGATGAAGGCCGGGTCGGCCATGATGAGATCCACGCCCGGCGTTCCCTCCATCTCGGGGAAGGTGACGCCGCAATCGACCAGGATGAAGCGTTGGTCCCCGACCGGCCCGTAGCCGTAGAGATACATGTTCATCCCGATCTCGCCCGCCCCTCCGAGGGGCAGGTAGGTAAGTTTGTTTTCGCCTGTCATTGGCTCAGCCGTCTTTCTGCTTGTTGCGGGCATGGATCAGCACCAGCCCGTGAATTGTGAGTGAGGTATCGATGTTGTCGAAAATTCCGGTGCCCTGGTCGAACAGGGTGGAAAGCCCGCCGGTGCCGATCACGCGCATCTTGCGGCCGCGTTCGGCCGCGATCCGGGCGCAAAGCCCCTCGATCAGGCCGACATAGCCCCAGAAGATGCCCGATTGCATGCAGGCCCTTGTATTGGTGCCCACGACATGCGCGGGGCGGGTGACGTCGATATAGGGCAACGCCGCCGCCGCCTCGCTAAGCGCCTTGAGCGACAGGTTGACGCCCGGGGCGATCACGCCGCCCTCGTAGGCGCCGTCGCTGCCCACGACATCGAATGTAGTGGCGGTTCCGAAATCCACAACGATCAGGTCGCCGCCGTAGCGGTCATGGGCGCCCACCGTGTTCACCAGCCGGTCGGCGCCCACCGTGGTGTCGGGATCGACGCGCACCGCGATGCCAAGATCCACCTCGGGCTTGCCCACCACCAGCGGGCGGGTGTGGAAGTAGCGATCCGACAGGACGCGCAGGTTGAACACCACCTGCGGCACCACCGAGGAGATGATGACCCCCGTGACCGTGGCGGTGATGCCCTCATGCTCCATCAGCTGCTTGAGCCAGACGAAATACTCGTCCGCCGTGCGCTGCCGCTCGGTGCGGCACCGCCACTCGCCCAGCACCCGCGTGCCGTCATGCAGCGCGAAGACGCAATTCGTGTTGCCAACGTCGATGGCCAGAAGCATCCAGCGCCCCCGTCAGAAGAAGATGTCGGCCGCGGGCAGGGCCAGCGGTCCGTCCCCCGTCTCTATTACAACAGCGCCAGTATCGTCCACCGTGCGAAACCGCCCGGTGATCGCCTGCCCCGGAAGGCGGGCGGTGATGACCTGTCCCAGCCGGGCGGCGCGGGCCAGCCAGGCGTCGCGCACGGGGCCAAAGCCGTCGCGGCGCAGCACCGTTTCCCACGCGGCGAAGGCAGGGCCGAGATGGTCGAGCAGGGTTTCGGGCGCGACATGCAGCCCCAGCTCGGCAAGGGCGATGGGGGGCAGCGCCTGCGGCTCGATTTCCGCGGCTTGCGGCGCGCTTGCCAGGTTCACGCCGATGCCAAGGATCAGCGACAGCCCGCCCCGCGCGCGGTTGGCCTCCAGCAGGATGCCGGCAAGTTTCCGGCCCCGCAGCAGCACGTCGTTGGGCCATTTCAGCGACAGGTCGGCGGGCTCTGCCCCAACCGCCTCCAGCGCCTCGGCCAGCGCGAGGGACGCGGTGAAGGAGCGCAGCGCCGCCTGCGCCGCATCCTCGCCGGGCCTGAGCGCAAGGCTGGCGGTCAGGTTGCCCGGCGGGGCGATCCAGGGCCGGCCCCGCCTGCCCCGCCCCGCCGTCTGCACCGCGGCGCTGACCCAGAAGGGCGCGGGCGTGCCAAGCGCCAGCAGGCGCGCGGCTTCGGCATTGGTGCTGTCGGTTTCGGCCAGGTGGATCCGGCCGGTGCCGGGCGGCCAGTCGGCCACCCGGTCCTCAGTTCACCAGGGTCGCGGCGGCGACGGTCGCCAGCGCCTCGACCCCGAACAGGTTGATGACCCCCAGCACCATCGCGGCGCTGGACACGCCGAGCGCGGCCCAGTGCGTCAGCGGCATGGTGCCGTTCAGCACGTCCGCCGGCTCGCCGAAATACATCAGGTAGATGATGCGCAGGTAGTAGAAGGCGCCGATCACCGAGGCGATCACCCCCCCCACCGCCAGCCAGACGAGCCCGGCATCCACCGCGGCCGTGAGAACGAAGAACTTGCCCCAGAAGCCCACCAGCGGCGGCAGGCCCGCAAGCGAGAACATCAGGATCGCAAGGCACAGCGCGCGGCCCGGCTCGACCCGGCTGTAAAGCCCGAGCGCCGAGATATCCATGACGGCGGTGCCGTCGCGGCTCATGTTCAGGATGAAGGCGAAGACGCCCACATTCATCGTGACGTAGATGGCAAGGTAGACGAGCATCGCCTCGACCCCGGCGGCGGAACCGGAAGCCAGCCCCATCAGCACGAAGCCCATGTGCGAGATCGACGAATAGGCCATCAGGCGCTTGATGTTGCGCTGGCCGATCGCGGCCACGGCGCCCAGGAACATCGAGGCGACCGACAGGAAGGCCAGGATCTGCTGCCAGTCCGCGACCGCGCCGCCGAAGCCGTCATGCACCACGCGGGCGAACATCGCCGCCGCCGCCACCTTGGGCGCGGTGGCGAACAGGCCCGTGACCGGCGTGGGCGCGCCCTCGTAGACGTCGGGCGTCCACATGTGGAAGGGTGCAGCCGACACCTTGAAGGCGATGCCGGCGCAGAGGAAGGCAAGGCCAAAGAGCAGCCCCAGCGACAGGTCGCCCGCGGCGACCACCGCGGTGATCCCGTCGAAGCCCGTGGTCCCGGTGGTGCCATAGACCAGCGAGCAGCCATAGAGCAGCAGGCCCGAGGACAGCGCGCCGAGGACGAAATACTTGAGGCCCGCTTCCGTGGAGCGCAGGCTGTCGCGGCGGAACGAGGCGATGACGTACAGCGCCAGCGACTGCAACTCGAGGCCCATGTAGAGCACCATCAGGTCATGGGCCGAGACCATGACCATCATCCCCACGGTCGCCAGCGACACGAGCACGGGATATTCGAACTGCATCAGCTTGTGGCGCTGGAGATAGGCGTCCGACAGCATCAGCAGCGCCGCCGCCCCCCAGAGCAGCGTCACCTTGGCGAAGCGTGCGAAGCCGTCATTGACGAAGGATCCGTCGAAGGCCGCGCGCGCCCCTTCCGGGGAAAAGCCGATCCACAGGCCCAATGCGGCAAAGACGCCCGTGGTGGCCCACAGGATCGTGCGCGAACTGGCCAGATGGAAGGCACCCGCCATCAGCGCCGCCATGGCGTAGACGGCCAGCAGCACCTCGGGCAGGACGACATTCAGATCATTGGCGAACATGGGATGCGCCCTCTCAATTCTCGGCCAGCCGCGTCGGCGCGTCGGCCAGTGCAAGCTGGTAGTTGTCCAGAAGTGCCTCGACCGAGGGGCCGATCACGTCGAGCGCCAGGCTCGGATAGACGCCCAGGATCAGGGTCATGGCGATGAGCGGCGCGAAGAGCAGCTTTTCGCGGCGGTCCATGTCCTTGATCTGCTTCAGGCTCTCCTTGATCAGGTCGCCGAACACTACGCGCCGGTAAAGCCACAGCGCATAGGCCGCCGACAGGATCACGCCGGTGGTGGCGATCAGCGCGGCCCAGGTGTTGGCCTGGAAGGCGCCGGCAAGGGTCAGGAACTCGCCCACGAAGCCGGACGTGCCCGGAAGGCCCACATTGCCCATGGTGAAGAGCATGAAGATCAGCGCGAAGACCGGCATCCGCACGACAAGGCCGCCATAGGCGTCGATCTCGCGGGTGTGCATCCGGTCATAGATCACGCCGACCGACAGGAACAGCGCGCCCGAGATGAAGCCGTGGCTGAGCATCTGGAAGATCGCGCCATCCACGCCCTGCTGGTTCGCGGCGAAGATGCCCATGGTGACGAAGCCCATATGCGCGACCGAGGAATAGGCGATCAGCTTCTTGATGTCCTCCTGCATCATCGCGACAAGGCTCGTGTAGACGATGGCGATGACCGACAGGGTAAAGACGAAATCCGCCATCAGGTCGGACGCCACCGGGAACATCGGCAGCGAAAAGCGCAGGAAGCCGTAGCCGCCCATCTTCAGCAGGATCGCCGCCAGCACCACGGATCCGGCGGTCGGCGCCTGGACGTGGGCGTCGGGCAGCCAGGTATGCACCGGCCACATCGGCATCTTGACCGCGAAGCTGGCGAAGAAGGCCAGCCACAAGAGCGTCTGCATGCCGCCCAGGATCTGCCAGCCCAGCACGCTGATCGTGTCGGACGCGAAATCGTGGTTCAGCAGCCGAACGATGTCCGTGGTCTGCGCCTCCATGTACATGGCGATCATGGCGACCAGCATCAGAAGCGAGCCGAGCAGAGTGTAGAGGAAGAACTTGAAGCTGGCGTAGATGCGTTCCTTGCCGCCCCAGATCCCGATGATCAGGAACATCGGGATCAGCCCCGCCTCGAAGAAGAAGTAGAACAGGATCAGGTCCAGCGCGGTGAAGACGCCGATCATAAGCGTTTCCAGCATCAGGAAGGCGATCATGTATTCCTTGACCCGATGCTCGACATGCCACGAGGCGCCGATGACGATGGGCATGAGGAACGTGGTCAGCATCACGAACAGGACCGAGATGCCATCGACGCCCATCTTGTAGGTCAGGCCGCCCAGCCATTCCGTCTCCTCGACGAACTGGAAGCCCGGGTCGCTGGGGTCGAAGCCGGTCATGATCGGGATCGACAGCAGGAAGGTGGCGATCGTGGTGAACAGCGCCAGCCGCTTCGCGTTCAACTGCGCGGCCTTGTCCTCGCCGCGCAGGAACACCAGCAGGACCGCGGCCCCGATCAGCGGCAGGAAGGTGACAAGCGAGAGAATGTTGCCCATCAGTTGGCCCCTCCCAGCAGGACCCAGGTCAAGAGGGCGGCAAGCCCAAGGAACATGGCAAAGGCGTAGTGGAAAACGTAGCCCGACTGCGCCCGGCCCGCGAGCCGGGTGAAGAAGGGCACGATGCCCATGGCCAGCCCGTTGATGCCGCCGTCGATCGTTGCGCCGTCACCCTTCTTCCACAGGAAGCGCCCGAGGAACTTCGCGGGACGGACGAAGACGAAGTCGTAGAGCTCGTCGAAGTACCACTTGTTCAGCAGGAACTGGTAGAGGCCGGGATTGGCCGCCGCCAGCCGCCCGGGCAGGTCGGTGCGGGCGACGTAGAACAGGTAGGCCATGCCGAAGCCCGCCAGCATCGCGGCGAAGGGCGACAGTTTCACCCAGGTCGGCACATAGTGGTAGTCGTGCAGGACGTGGTTCTCCTCGCCCATGAAGATGGCGGGGCCGAAGAACTCTTCCGCGTGGTGGCCGACGAAGTTGCCGTAATACGCCATGCCCAGCAGCACCGAGCCCACGGCCAGCAGGATCAGCGGCCAGGTCATCACCTTGGGGCTTTCATGGGCATGGTCATGCGCATGATGGTCGCCCCGCGGCGTGCCGTAGAAGGTCATGAAGATCAGCCGCCAGGAATAGAAGCTGGTGAACAGCGCCGCGATCACCAGCATCCCGAAGGCATAGCTGGCATGGCCGGCATAGACGCCCTCGATGATGGCGTCCTTGGACACGAAGCCCGCGAAGCCGATGGGCAGCCCCACCATGTCGTAGCTGAGCGGGATGCCCACGCCGGTGATGGCCAGCGTGCCGATCATCATGGCGGCGAAGGTGATGGGCAGCTTGTGGCGCAGCCCGCCATAGTTGCGCATGTCCTGCTCGTGATGCATCGCGTGGATGACCGAGCCCGCGCCAAGGAACAGCATCGCCTTGAAGGCGGCGTGCGTGAACAGGTGGAACATCGCCGCCTGGTAGAAGCCGACGCCGGCGGCGGCGAACATGTAGCCAAGCTGCGAACAGGTCGAATAGGCGATCACGCGCTTGATGTCGTTCTGCACCAGGCCCACGGTCGCGGCGAAGAAGGCGGTTGTCGCGCCCACCACCGTGACGATGGACAGGGCCACCGGGGCATACTCCATCACCGGCGACATGCGGCAGACGAGGAACACGCCCGCGGTCACCATGGTCGCGGCGTGGATCAGCGCCGACACCGGCGTCGGCCCCTCCATCGCGTCGGGCAGCCAGGTGTGCAGGAACAGCTGCGCCGACTTGCCCATCGCGCCGATGAACAGCAGCACCGCGATCAGTTCGGCCGCGTTGAACTGCATCCCGATGAAGCCGATGGTCTGCGTGGCAAGCTCGGGGGCCGCGTTGAAGATGTCGTCGAAGCGGATCGAGTCGACCAGGAAGAACACCGCGAAGATGCCGAGCAGGAAGCCGAAATCACCCACGCGGTTGACGATGAAGGCCTTCATCGCCGCCGAGTTGGCCGACGGCTTGCGGTAGTAGAAGCCGATCAGCAGGTAGGAGGCGACGCCCACCCCCTCCCAGCCGAAGAACAGCTGGAGCAGGTTGTCGGCCGTGACCAGCATCAGCATCGCGAAGGTGAAGAACGACAGGTAGGCGAAGAAGCGCGGCTTGTAGCTTTCGCCATGCTTCCAGTTGTCGTCATGGGCCATGTAGCCGAAACTGTAGACGTGCACGAGCGCCGAGACGGTGGTCACAACCACCAGCATCACGGCCGTGAGCGTGTCGAGCCGGATGCCCCAGCTGACGCTGAGCGCGCCGGACTCGATCCAGCGGAACAGGTCGTAGCTGGTCGTCTCGTCCCCGTGATGGGTCAGGAAGGTGATCCAGCTCAGGAACGCGGCCAGCACCAGGAGCGCGGTCGCGGTCAGGGTCGCGGCGCGTTCGCCGATGAAGCGGTGTCCGAAACCGCAGATCAGCGCACCGATCAGCGGGGCGAAAAGGATGATCGTTGGCATGCGTTCAGCCTTTCATCACGTTGACGTCCTCGACCCGGATCGAGCCGCGGTTGCGGAAGAAACAGACGAGGATGGCAAGCCCGATCGCGGCCTCGGCCGCGGCGACGGTCAGCACGAACAGCGTGAACACCTGCCCCGCCAGATCGTTCAGGAAGGACGAGAAGGCGACGAAGTTGATGTTCACCGCAAGCAGCATCAACTCGATCGACATCAGGATGACGATCACGTTCTTGCGGTTGAGAAAGATCCCGAAGATGCCGGTCACGAACAGGATCGCGGCCACGGTCAGGTAATGCGAAAGTCCGATCATGCGCGTGTCCCTCGGCTCGGTCTGCTCTTTTCGTTACGCAAGGTCATTCTCCTCACAGCGCGCAGGCGTGGCGCGCCAGGTCGTATTCCACGGTGCCGGGTTCCAGCCGGCGCGGGGCGGTCTGGGCGACCGAGGACACCGACAGGCTGATCTGGCCCAGGCGCGCGGCCTCTCCCAGCCAGCGATAGGTGCCGGCCTCGCAGTCATAGGCGCGGCTCAGGAAGCTGCGCCCCTCGGGGGTCTGGCGGACCCAGATCGCATCGGCCCAGGGCCGGCCGCCCTCCTTGTGGGCGGAGTAGAGCGTGATGCGCGACGGCGGGTCCTGCGTGGCTGCCACCACGCGGTTCGGGTCGCCCGCAAAGGTGCGGATCCCGTCATGGATGCGCACCGGCAGGCCCTGCGCCATGGCCATGGACAGGCCCAGCGTCAGCAGGATCGCCGCCGGCAGGATCAGGCCCGCACCGCTCATATGCCCTGCCCCGGCTTCACGTCCTTCATCTCGATCGCGGTATTGGGGTCGCGGTACATCTGCGCCAGCACGTCCTGGCGCTTGACGTCCTCGCGGTGGCGCAGGGTCAGGACGATGGCGCCGACCATGGCCACGAACAGCACCAGCCCCGCCGCCTGGAACAGGAAGACGTACCTGGTGTAGATCAGCTGCCCCAGCGCCACGGTGTTCTGCGTCTGCTCGATCGGCGGGGTCAGGGCGTCACGCTGGGACTGCGCAAGTTCCGTCACCTCCCATGCGCCAAAGGCGAAGCCCAGCTGCAACAGGATCACCAGGCCGATCAGCATGCCGATGGGGGTGTAGCGCGAAAGTTCCCCGCGCAACTCGGCGAAATCCACGTCGAGCATCATCACCACGAACAGGAACAGCACCGCGACCGCGCCCACATAGACGATGACCAGCAGCATCGCCACGAACTCTGCCCCCAGCAGGACGAACAGCCCCGCCGAGGAGAAGAAGGCCAGGATCAGCCACAGCACCGAATGGACCGGGTTGCGCGACAGCACGACCAGCGCGCCCGAGACGACCGTGGTGATCCCGAACAGGTAGAATGCGAAGGCGGCAAAGCCCATCTCTCTCGTCCCTCTGTCGTGGCGCATCGCCCCCTTGCGGGGCTGCGCCGTTCGTCTTTTGCCCGCGGCTTACCGGTAAGGCGCGTCCATCTCAAGGTTGCGGGCGATCTCGGCTTCCCAGCGGTCGCCATTGGCCAGCAGCTTGGCCTTGTCGTAGAACAGTTCCTCGCGGGTCTCTGTCGAGAACTCGAAATTCGGCCCCTCGACGATGGCATCGACCGGGCAGGCCTCCTGGCAGAAGCCGCAATAGATGCATTTCGTCATGTCGATGTCGTAGCGCGTGGTCCGGCGGCTGCCATCCTCGCGCGGCTCGGCGTCGATGGTGATGGCCTGCGCCGGGCAGATCGCCTCGCACAGCTTGCAGGCGATGCAGCGTTCCTCGCCGTTGGGATAGCGGCGCAGCGCATGCTCGCCACGGAAACGGGGGGAAAGCGGGCCCTTTTCGTGCGGGTAGTTCAGCGTCGCCTTGGGTCGGAAGAAGTATTTCAGCCCAAGCGCGAAGCCCTTCACGAAATCCTGCAACAGGAAATAGCGGGTCGCGCGGGTCCAGTCGATCGCGGTCATCGGGTCTTCTCCTCAAAGGCTGCGAGCAGCGCGTCCGCGCGTTCGCGCGGTCCGGTCTCGCCCGCCACATACCATTGGTTCGATTCCAGAAGGAAGCGCAGCGACTGCGCCACCTGCGACAGGCACAGCATCTCCTCGGCATCGAGACAGGCCTCGCCGTAGAGCATCATGAACGGGCCGGAGGCAAAGGCGTCCATCGGTTGGGCGTCCACCGCATAGGTCGCCGCCCGTTCGGTCATCGCCTTCCATTCGGCGGTCGGCACCTGCTCGCGCGCGCGGTCCAGCACGGTGAACAGCTGCGCGCCCAGGACCGTCGCCCCGGCGCTGGCCGACACCGCCACCGGCGGCTTGCGCGGCGCATCGCCCACGGCATCCATGATCGCCTCGAAGGCGCAGGCGTAATCCTCCTGCGCGATGCAGGCGTCCATCGCCGCGCGATAGGACCCCGCATCCTGCCCGAAGGCAGGAGCGGCAAGCAGCAGGGCCGCCAGATATGCGGGAACGCGGCCCATCAGCCCCCCGTTACCCAGCGGGCGTAGCCGGGCACGTCCATCATGGCGAGCCCCGCCACGATCACCACCCAGGCCAGCGACATCGGCAGGAACACCTTCCAGCCGATCCGCATCAGCTGGTCGTAGCGGTAGCGCGGGACGATCGCCTTCACCATGGCGAAGAGGAAGAAGAAGAAGCCCATCTTCAGCACCATCCAGTGCAGCCCGTCGCCCAGGATCGGCCAGTCGGCAGCGCCCGGAATGGGCGAGAGCCAGCCACCGAAGAACAGGATGGTGATGAGCGCGCACATCAGCACCACGGCCATCAGCTCGCCGATCATGAACAGCAGGAACGGCGTCGAGGAATATTCGACCTGGTAGCCCGCGACGAGTTCCGCCTCGGCCTCGGGCAGGTCGAAGGGCGGGCGGTTGGTTTCCGCCAGGGCCGAGACGAAGAACAGCACCACCATCGGCAGGTGCGGCAGCCAGTACCAGGACAGGAAGCCGTAGCCCCCCGCCTGCGCCGCCACGATGGCCGACAGGTTCAGCGAGCCCGTCGAGATCAGCACGCCCACGATGATGAAGCCGATCGACACCTCGTAGGAGATCATCTGCGCGGCCGACCGGAGGCTGCCCAGGAACGGGTATTTCGAGTTCGACGCCCAGCCGCCCATGATCACGCCATACACTTCCAGCGAGGAGATGGCGAAGATGTAGAGGATGCCCACGTTCAGGTCGGCGACCACCCAGCCCTCGTTGAAGGGGATCACCGCCCAGGCGATCACGGCCAGCACGAAGGTGATGAGGGGGGCAAGGAAGAACACCGGCTTGTCGGCGCCCGCGGGCACCACGACTTCCTTGACGATGTATTTCAGGAAGTCCGCGAAGGATTGCAGCAGGCCGAAGGCGCCCACCACGTTCGGGCCCTTGCGCATCTGCACCGCCGCCCAGACCTTGCGGTCGGCATACATCAGGAAGGCAAGCGCCACCAGCACGCTGACGGTGACCAGCAGGCACTGCGCCAGGATCACGAGAAAGATGCCGAAGGGCGTCTGGAAGAACTCGATCATGTCTTACTCCGCCGCCAGGGCCGTCGCGCGCTGCGCGGCAAGTTTGGAAAGCTCGGCCATCACGCCGGAGGCACGGGCAATCGGGTTCGTCAGGTAGTGGTCGACCGGGGCGTTGCGGAACTCGCCCTGCCCCAGCGCAGCCTCGGGCAGCGCCTCGGCCTCGTTTTCGGCCACCTCGTCGATGCGGGCCAGGTGCGGGAGGGCTGCGAACATCTTCGCGCGCAGTTCTGAAAGGCTGTCGAAGGGCAGCGTCGCGCCCAGTTCCGCCGACAGCGCCCGGATGATCGCCCAGTTCTCCTTGGCCTGCCCCGGCGGGAAGCCGGCGCGGTTGGCCATCTGCGGCCGCCCCTCGAGGTTGACGAAGATGCCCGCCTCCTCGGTCCAGGCGGCGCCGGGCAGGATGACGTCGGCGCGGTGCGCGCCCCGGTCGCCATGGCTGCCCTGGTAGATCACGAAGGGCCCCGCGGGAATGTCGATCTCGTCCGCGCCAAGGTTGTAGATGGCCCCGGCCCCGTCCAGCGCGGCTGCAAGCCCGCCCTCGGTCGCGAAGCCCAGGTCCATCGCCCCCACGCGCGAGGCGGCGGTGTGCAGCACCAGATGCGCGCCGCCCGTCCGGGCGGCGATCTGCTGCACCGTGGCCAGCACGGCCGCGCCATCCTCGCAAGTGAGTGCTGCCTGCCCCACGACCACCAGCACCGGGCCGTCCTGGTCGCTGGCGGCGTCCAGCACCTTGGCCAGCGCCGCGCGGTCGGTGCCGACATGCGCGTAGTCATAGGTCAGGTCGACGCCCTCGCCCACCAGCGCCACGTCGGCCCCGGCCAGCCACGCCTTGCGGATGCGGGCGTTCAGCACCGGCGCCTCAAGGCGGGGATTGGTGCCGACCAGAAGGATGCGGCGGGCGCTGTCGATATCCTCGATGCGGGCGGTCCCGGCATAGGCGCCGCGATTGCCGATGGGCAGCTTGGCTTCGTCGGTGCGGCACTCGAGCTTGCCACCCGCGCCGCCGATCAGTTCACGCAGCGCAAAGATCGCCTCGGTCGCGGCCAGGTCGCCCGCGACGGCGGCGACGGTCTTGCCGTCGATCCCGTCCACGATGGCCCGGAACGCCTCGGCCCAGGTCGCAGGCACCAGCTTGCCGTCGCGGCGGACATAGGGCCGATCCAGCCGCTGGCGGCGCAGCCCGTCCCAGATGTAGCGCGAGCGGTCGGCCAGCCATTCCTCGTTGGTGCCGTCGTGGTTGCGCGGCAGGATGCGCATGACTTCGCGGCCCTTGGTGTCCACGCGGATCGAGGAGCCCAAAGCGTCCATCACGTCGATGCTTTCGGTCTTCTTCAGCTCCCACGGCCGGGCGGTGAAGGCGTAGGGCTTCGAGGTCAGCGCCCCCACCGGGCACAGGTCCACCACGTTGCCCTGAAGTTCTGACGTCAGCATCTGGCCCAGGTAGCTGGTGATTTCCGAATCCTCGCCGCGGCCGGTCTGGCCCATCTCGGGCACGCCGGCCACTTCGGTGATGAAGCGCACGCAGCGGGTGCAGCTGATGCAGCGGGTCATCTTGGTGCCGACCAGCGGGCCCAGATCGGGGTCGATCGCGGCGCGCTTGGGTTCGCGGTAGCGCGAGAAATCGACGCCGTAAGCCATGGCCTGGTCCTGAAGATCGCACTCTCCGCCCTGGTCGCAGATCGGGCAGTCGAGCGGATGGTTGATGAGCAGGAACTCCATCACCCCTTCGCGGGCCTTCTTGACCATCGGGCTTTTCGTCTTGATTTCCGGCGGCTCGCCGTTGCGGCCGGGGCGCAGGTCCTTGACCTGCATCGCGCAGGAGGCGGCGGGCTTGGGCGGGCCGCCCACTACCTCTACCAGGCACATCCGGCAGTTCCCGGCGATCGAAAGCCGCTCGTGATAGCAGAAGCGCGGAATCTCCACCCCGGCCTGCTCGCAGGCCTGAAGAAGGGTCAGGCGGGGATCCACCGCGACCTCGGTTCCATCGACGATGATCGTGCGCAGGTCGGTCATGTCCTCACTCCGCTGGCGCGGCCCGGCCGCGCTTGTCCCAAAATTCCAGGCCCGGTTCGCCGGGCCCCTGTGTTCCGCCCGGTCGCCCGGGCATCCATTCCGTTCATCCGCCCGCGCCGATCAGCCAGCCCGCGGGGCTTCCTTGCGCGACCTGGAGATCGCCGAAGGCACACAGCGCCGCGCGGTCGCTCAGGTCGAAGCCTTGGGCGGTGCCGCGCCAGGCGACTTCCGCACGGACCAGTTCGAACACCGACAGGTGGTCGGCATTGCTCATGCTCTCGGCCCGCCATGCGTCATAGGCCGCGTCGTTGCCGAAGGCGCCGGTCACGGCCTGTTCCAGCAACACATCGACCCGGGCGCGGTCCAGCACATGCGCGTCGCAGGCATAGGCGATGCGCGAGGCAAGCTCTGTCGTCACCGCCCATTCGAACAGCGGCAGCGGATAGCCCGCGGGCAGGCGCTGCGCATAGTCCTGCGCCCCGGCAAGAGAGCCGGTCGCCCCCGCCGCAAGCGCAAACATCGCGCCGCGCGATATGGCCCGCAGGCGGCGCATCACTCGGCGGCCACCGCGCTGACGCGGCCGGTGCGCTTGGCCTTGATGCGGTCCTCGATCTCGCCCCGGAAATGCCGGATCAGGCCCTGGATCGGCCAGGCCGCCGCGTCGCCAAGGGCGCAGATCGTGTGCCCCTCGACCTGCTTGGTCACGTCGAGCAGCATGTCGATTTCCTCGGGCTCCGCCTCGCCCGTCACCAGACGCTCCATCACCCGCATCATCCAGCCGGTGCCTTCGCGGCAGGGCGTGCACTGGCCGCAGGATTCGTGCTTGTAGAACTTCGACAGCCGCCAGATCGCCTTGATGATGTCGGTGGACTTGTCCATCACGATCACCGCCGCGGTCCCCAGGCCCGAGCGCTGCTCGCGCAGCCAGTCGAAATCCATGATCCCCTCGCGGATCACGTCGGCCGGCAGGCAGGGCACCGACGACCCGCCCGGGATCACCGCCTTGAGGTTGCCCCAGCCGCCGCGGATGCCGCCGCAATGGCGGTCGATCAGTTCCTCGAAGGAAATCGACATCTCTTCCTCGACCACGCAGGGGTGGTTCACATGGCCCGAGATGGCGAAGATCTTGGTGCCCGCGTTGTTCGGCCGGCCAAAGCCCGAGAACCAGTCCGCGCCGCGGCGCAGGATGGTCGGCACCACCGCGATGCTTTCGACGTTGTTCACCGTGGTCGGGCAGCCGTAAAGCCCCACGCCCGCCGGGAAGGGCGGCTTCAGCCGCGGCATGCCCTTGCGCCCCTCGAGGCTTTCCAGCAGCGCGGTTTCCTCGCCACAGATATAGGCCCCCGCGCCGTGGTGCAGGTAGAGATCGAAGTCCCAGCCGGACCTGGCGGCGTTCTTGCCCAGAAGGCCCGCGTCATAGCATTCGTCGATCGCGGCCTGAAGCGCCTCGCGCTCGCGGATGTATTCGCCGCGGATGTAGATGTAGCAGGCATGCGCGCCCATGGCGAAGCTGGCGATCAGGCAGCCCTCGATCAGCGTGTGCGGATCGTGGCGCATGATTTCGCGGTCCTTGCAGGTGCCGGGCTCGGACTCGTCGGCGTTCACCACCAGATAGCAGGGGCGGCCGTCGCTTTCCTTGGGCATGAAGGACCACTTGAGGCCCGTGGGGAAACCCGCCCCACCCCGGCCGCGCAGGCCCGACGCCTTGACCTTTTCGACGATCGCCTCGCGCCCCTGCTGGAGGATCTGCGCCGTGCCGTCCCAGTGGCCGCGCGCCATCGCCCCCTTGAGCGAGCGGTCGTGCCGGCCGTAGAGATTGGTGAAGATCCTGTCCTTGTCGTCGAGCATCTCAGACTCCGTCGTTCTGGCTGGCGCGCCAGGCCTTGAAAAGCACCAGCAGCGCAAAGACAAGCGCCGCGATGCAGGCAAGATCGAGAAGGAACACGAAACGCGCCGGCAGGCCCAGCTGGCCGCCGAGAAATTGCAGGACCATCCACGCCACGAAGGCGCCGATGGTCACGATCAGGCCAAGACGGACCTGCCGCCGGACCATTTCCTGCTGCTGTGACACTGCGTCGTCTCTCTGGTTCCGGGCGCGCCGGACTGTCCGCCGCGCCCTGTTCTCGTCTGTGGTCTTCCGGGTGCGGCTGGTGCCGAAGCCCGGTCTCATGCCCCGCGCCCGAAGGCGCGCGGCGTCACTTCTGCATCAGGTCGCGCGCCTGCGCCACCCATTCATCCCGGCTGACGCGGCCCTTGAACCCCTCGAGGTTCTCGTCCACCCAGGCCACCTCGGCCTCGGTCCAGGCGGCGATCTGCTCGAAATGGAAATAGCCCATGTCGTGCAGCAGCGCCTCGAGCTTGGGCCCCACGCCCTTGATCAGTTTCAGGTCGTCCGCGGCACCACCGCGCGGCGCCGACAGGCCCGCCGGGCGGCCATCGGCGGCGGCGACCGGCGCGGACGCTGCCGGGGCCGGGGCCGGGCTCGGGGCCGGGGCTGCCTTCGGCGCGGCCGCGGCCGTGTTCGGCGGGCTCAGCGGTTCGGTCATGGTCCTGGCCAGGATCAGCCCGACCACCCCGGCGATTATCGCGGCAAGGAAGATCGCCCCGCTCGGGCCGATATCGGCGAAGAACAGAAGCAGGACGGTAACGACGACGCCCAGCAGCCCCGCGATCCCCCAGACGGTCGCGAGGTTGGCAATCTTGCGGTCAATTGAAGTCTGCGTGCCCATGTCGGACATCTCCTTCGTTCAGTCCCGCCGCGGCGGGGTCCCTGTTGTCAGGCTCCGGACCCCTGCTCCACAAGGGACCGCGCCTGTTCCACCCAATTATCACGAGTGACGCGGCCCTTGAACCCTTCGAGGTTGTCGTCGACCCAGGCGATCTCGGCCCCGGTCCAGGCCGCGATCTGGTCGAAATGATAGTATCCCATGCCGTGCAGCATCTCGGCCAGCTTGGGCCCGATGCCCTTGATCCGGGTCAGGTCGTCGGCCGCCCCGCCCCGCGGCGCATCGAGCGCCGCCGGACGCGCGCCGGACAGGGGTTGCGCCGCCGCGTCCACCGGCTGCTCGTCGCCGGTGATGCGCTTGACGGTGTCGCCCCAATGCGCGGCCAGCGCGACCGAGGCATTCGCCGCCTCGCCGGTGAACTCCTTGAGCGTGGTGGCGCCCCCCAGCGGCTCCGAGGCGAAGCGGCCGTTCTGCGGACCGGGCGCCGGCACCTCGCCGCGCGCCAGCGCGTCGAGAAGCGCGCCGAACTTCTCGGCGGTCAGATCCTCGTAGTAATCCTTGCCGATCTGGGCCATCGGCGCGTTGGCGCAGGCGCCCAGGCATTCCACCTCTTCCCAGGAAAAGCGGCCGTCATCCGACAGCTGGTGCGCCTTGGGGGCGATCTTTTCCTTGCAGACGGCGATCAGATCCTCGGCCCCGCAGATCATGCAGGACGTGGTGCCGCAGACCTGCACATGGGCCAGGCTGCCCACGGGCTGCAACTGGAACATGAAATAGAAGCTCGCCACCTCGAACACCCGGATGGGCGCCATGTCGAGCATCTTCGCCACCGTCTCGATGGCGGGTTTCGTGACCCAGCCCTCCTGCTCCTGCGCGCGCCACAGAAGCGGGATCACGGCGCTGGCCTGCCGCCCCTCGGGGTACTTGGCAATCTGCTTTTCCGCCCAGGCAAGGTTTGCCGGCGTGAAGGCGAAGCTGTCGGGCTGTTGGGGGTGAAGACGGCGCAGCATCAGCGGTCAACCTCTCCGAAAACGATGTCGAGCGAGCCGAGCACGGCGGACACGTCCGCCAGCTGGTGCCCGCGGCACAGATGGTCCATGGCGGCAAGATGCGCGTAGCCGGGCGCCCGCAGCTTGGCCTTGTAGGGCTTGTTGGTGCCGTCCGACACCAGGTAGACGCCGAATTCGCCCTTGGGCGCCTCGACCGCGGCATAGATCTCGCCCTCGGGGACGCGGAAGCCTTCGGTGTAAAGCTTGAAGTGATGGATCAGCGCCTCCATCGAGGTCTTCATGTCGGTGCGGGTCGGCGGCGCGAGCTTGCCGCGCGACAGCACTTCCTGCCCTTTCACTTCGTTCAGCTTTTCAATGGCCTGGCGCATGATCTTGAGGCTTTCGCGCATCTCGGCCATGCGGCACAGGTAACGGTCGTAGCAATCGCCGTTGTGGCCCACCGGGATCTGGAAGTCGAACTCGTCATAGCACTCGTAGGGCTGCGCGCGCCGCAGGTCCCAGGCCATGCCCGAGCCGCGCACCATCACGCCGGAAAAGCCCCAGTCCAGCGCCTCCTGCCGGCTGACCACGCCGATATCGACGTTGCGCTGCTTGAAGATGCGGTTCTCGGTCAAAAGCCCGTCGATGTCGTCGAGGATCTCGGGGAAGCTTTCGGTCCAGGCCCAGATGTCGTCCACCAGGTCCTGCGGCAGGTCCTGGTGCACGCCGCCGGGCCGGAAATAGGCCGCGTGCAGCCGCGCCCCGCAGGCCCGCTCGTAGAAGACCATCAGCTTCTCGCGCTCCTCGAAGCCCCAGAGCGGCGGCGTCAGCGCGCCCACGTCCATGGCCTGGGTGGTCACGTTCAAGAGGTGGTTCAGGATGCGGCCGATTTCCGAGTAGAGCACCCGGATCAGGCTGGCCCGCCGCGGCACCTCGGTCCCCGTCAGACGCTCTATCGCCAGGCACCAGGCATGTTCCTGGTTCATCGGGCTCACATAGTCGAGCCGGTCGAAATAGGGCAGGTTCTGAAGGTAGGTGCGGCTTTCCATCAGCTTCTCGGTGCCGCGATGCAGCAGGCCGATATGCGGGTCGCACCGCTCGACGATTTCGCCGTCAAGCTCAAGCACCATGCGAAGAACGCCATGCGCAGCAGGGTGTTGCGGGCCGAAGTTTATGTTGAAGTTCCGGATGCGCTGCTCTCCGGTCAGCACGTCGCCGCGGGATCCGTCCATCTCAGGCCTCCAGCATGTGGGCGCGCCAGCGATCCGGCAGGCACCCGTTGAAAAACTGCTCGCAGAAGGCGTACTGCCCGGCAAGCGCGCGGCTGGCCCGCCTGCGACGCTCGTCGTCGAGCGCGAGCGGCCGGCCGCGATGGGATATCTTCTCGAACTTGCCGGGCCAGTGCCGGATGCCGAGAAAATCGGTCAGGCGGTCGAGCGCCTTCTGGTCGAACATCTCTTCGAAGAACATGACGTGGATCCGCTCGCGCGGAACAGCCGCCAGAAGTTCGTTCAGGGTTCGCGCATAGTCGCTGCGCAGCTGCATCCCGGTCTTGTCGCCCCGGATGAAGGCGTCGAAGATGCGCCTGACCGTCGCCTCCACCTCGGCGTCGCTCGCCTCGCCGCTGCCCATCATGCGCGCCTGCGACCAGGCCCGCTCGACCGGGTCGCGCAGCACGAAGACGAAGCGCACATCCTCGCCCAGCCGCGCCATGCGCGCGAAGCCACCCCGGTCCAGGGTCGCATAGGCCGGGGTGATGTCGCCGATCAGCTTCTGGCCCTTCCAGCGGCGCCTGAGATAGGCGGCATAGGCGCGATCCTCGGGATCGGGCGTCACCTTGAGCCATTCCTCGATATCGGCAAGCTCGCGCCGCCGGTCGCGATGCTGGAAGAACCACGCCTTCGACAGCTTCGCGCGGATCCGCTCGGCCCGCTCCACGATATGCACCCGCCCATGCATCGGATCGCTCGCATCGACGGTGTTGAAGTAGTGCAGTTCCTTCACCGCGCGCAGATGGCAGTCGGGATGCCCGGCAAGATACTCGTAAAGCCAGGTCGTGCCCGCCTTTTGCGCGCCGATGCAGAAAAGGATGGTCGGGTCGGGCATTCAGCGCGCCTCCCCCTCCTTCTTCTTCTTCTCGTCGCCGGGAAGGATGTAGTCCGCCCCTTCCCACGGGCTCATGAAGTCGAACTGGCGGTATTCCTGCACCAGCTGGACCGGCTCGTAGACGACGCGCTTTTCCACCTCGTCGTAGCGCACCTCGACATAGCCGGTGGTCGGGAAGTCCTTGCGCAGCGGATGGCCGCGGAAGCCGTAGTCGGTCAGGATCCGGCGCAGGTCCGGATGGCCCGAGAACAGGATGCCGTACATGTCGAAGACCTCCCGCTCGAACCAGTTGGCCGAGGGGTGGATCGCGGTGATCGAGGGCACGATCTCGTCCTCGCGCACGGCCACCTTGACGCGGATGCGCTGGTTCTGGGTCATCGACAGGAAGTGGTAGACCACGTCGAAACGCTTGTCCCGCTCGGGGTAGTCCACCGCCGTGATGTCGATCAGCGTGGTGAACTGGCAGGCCCCGTCGGATTTCAGGAACTTCACGAAAGCCGGGATCGTGGCGGGGGTCACGGTGGCGACCAGTTCGCCACGCACGACTTCCACCTCGATGATCGCGTCCTCCTGACGGACCGAGATCATGCTGCCCAGTTCTGCCAGAGCGTCGGCCATGGGGCCTCCTTACCTTGCGATGGTGCCGGTGCGGCGGATCTTGCGCTGCAATTGCAGGATCCCGTAAAGCAACGCCTCGGCCGTCGGCGGACAGCCGGGAACGTAGATGTCGACCGGCACGATGCGGTCGCAGCCGCGCACCACCGAATAGCTGTAGTGATAATAGCCCCCGCCATTGGCGCAGGAGCCCATCGAGATGACGTAGCGCGGCTCGGGCATCTGGTCGTAGACCTTGCGCAGCGCCGGCGCCATCTTGTTCGTCAGCGTGCCCGCCACGATCATCAGGTCGGACTGGCGCGGGGACGCGCGCGGCGCGGTGCCGAAGCGTTCCAGGTCATAGCGCGGCATCGAGGTGTGCATCATCTCGACCGCGCAGCAGGCAAGCCCGAAGGTCATCCAGTGCAGCGAGCCGGTGCGCGCCCAGTTGATGATGTCCTCGGTCGAGGTCAGCAGGAACCCCTTGTCCTGCAACTCGTTCGACAGCGCCAGGGTCGCGGCTTCCTTGTCGGCCCCGGCCGTGTTCGGCGTGGTGCTCACTCCCATTCCAGCGCTCCCTTCTTCCATTCATAGGCGAAGCCCACGGTCAGCACGCCCAGGAACACGATCATCGACCAGAAGCCGAACAGCCCCTGGTACTGGAAGCTGGCCGCCCAGGGGAACAGGAAGGCCACCTCGAGATCGAAGATGATGAACAGGATCGACACCAGGTAGAAGCGCACGTCGAACTTCATGCGCGCATCGTCGAAGGCGTTGAACCCGCATTCATAGGCGCTGACCTTTTCGGGGTCCGGATTGCGCACAGCGACCAGCACGGCGCTGAGCATGAGGATCAGGCCAAGGGCGATGGCCAGTCCCAGGAATACCAGGATCGGCAGATACTCTCGAAGGAGGTCTTCCAAAATCATTCTCCTACGCGCGCGAAGATCGGGCGACACAGGGCCGCAAAGCCGCCGCTTTCGTAGACCCATGCCGGTGAGAGGTCAACCGAAGACGGTGTCGCGCGGCAGGGCCGCGAACCGGTTTTGCGCCCCGATCGCGAATGACGTGGCGTCGCCGTTTCCGATCGGAGACCGCGGCCGCCACGGCCCCCGCGCCATATCGCAAGGATCGCATATCTCTATCTGACTGTTCCGCACGGCTGCCGCAAGCGACTGTTTTCCTTGCAAAGTCCAGACGGACAGCCATCAAACGACCACAATATTCGGATTAAGCTTTCGTTCAGTAACTGATATTATACCGGCAGTGGCAGAGTAGCCGGGGCATTATCCCGGAAGTGTATCGAAAGGCATTTGAACGATGCTTTCTCATGGATTGCGGCTTTGGCCGCGGTCGGTTGCATTCGTGCGCGACGACAGCGCGGCGACCACGGTGGAATGGGTGTTCCTGACAGCGCTTGCCGTCGGCATCTCGATTCCGGTGCTGGTGACGATCTCGCAGGGGACGGGATCGAGCACCGCGGGGCTCATGTCCGAGATGAGCGGTCAGCCCACCGAGGCAGAGCGCACCGGGACAGAGCGCACCGTGCCGACCCCGGCAACCCTGACGCCCCCGACGACGGCCCGGGCCGCGCCGCGGCCGGCCGGCCCCGCCCCGGTGCCCAGCCAGCGCGAGCGGTTCCAGTCCCGCGCCGGAGAGCTGACCTGGGGCGACCCGCAATCGCCCTATGCCGCGGGCATCAGCGCCGATGTCGTCGTGGCGACCACCCGTCGCAGCCCGGACCGGCCGCGCACCGCCCCGCCCGCGCTGACCGCGCCGCTCACGCTGGATGTCCGGGCCTGCGAGGGAATCGAACTCTCCGAAGCGACCACCGAGACGATGACCGAGGCAACCGCCGACGGCGCGATCTGCGCGCGTCGCAGCTACGGGCTGCCGGGGTTGTGATCGGCGGATAGCGCGGCGCGGATGGCCTGCGCTTCCTGCGCGGTCATCTTGTAGGCGCGCGTCGCCGGGTCGAGCGCATCCATGGCCGCCAGCACCGCGGCCCGCGACCGGGCGTCCAGCGCGCGGATCGGCGTGATCTCCGTCTTGACCGTGAACACGACCGCACCGCTTTCAGGCAGGCGGCGCAGGGTCTGCCGCTCGATCCGCAGGCAGGGTCCGTCCCCCTCGGGCGGGCGCGGCAGGCCGGGCGGCGCGAACAGGCGCGGCCCGGTCGCGACCGACCAGTTGATCCGCTGCACCGGCGCCTCGACCCTGAGCGCGCCGAAGATCCGGTCCACCCGGCGCGCAAGATCAGCGTCGTATTCGGGCACCGGCGCGTGGATCGACCCGAGCGGCTGGCCCAGCTTGTCGGCCAGACGCCAGCCCGAGGGAAAGCACACCGCCCCCGCCACCAGCCTGTGCCGGTCCCCGTCAGCCAGCAGAAGCAGCCAGTCCTCCTGACAGAGGCGGCCGATCTCCCTGGTGTCGGAGGTCGAGGGCACCACCACGCCATCGGGCCGGCGCAGGCCGGCGCGGGTGCTCTGGTATCCCGTATCCTGCGCCGGCAGGTGACCGCGCAGCAACATGGCCAGCTCGCGCAGCGCCGGCCCGGCCAGGGGCGTCGCGCCCAGGACTTCGGCGGGGCAGTCGCGCACCAGCCGGTCCCGCTCGGCCATCTGGGGGCCAAAGGCCGCGTCGCGCTGCACCCAATCCGCGGGATCCATGGGAAACAGGCCCGGCCGGCGCATCAGGTGCGGCGTGCCGAAGGGGAAATGCGGTGGTGCGGACAACGTGACCATGCGCGCGATCATAGCCGGCCCGGCTTGCGGCGCCAGCTGCGCCATTTGGCTTGCCGAGGGCTGCGGTAGCTGATTGTATACAGCACCGCGCGCCTGCCGCCGCGCCGCCACAGACCGGAGCCCATGCCCCCGCCATGAAAGACGACGCCCAGGACATCACCATGAGCCGCCGCAAGAAGCGCCCGATCGACCAGGAGCGGCTGCGCCATCCCGGCGTGCGCACCAAGATCTACGTTCAGGCGGACATGATCGGCGCAGGCAAGATCGAGTTGCTGCGCACGCTGAAGCGCGCGGGCTCGATCTCGGCCGCGGCGCGCGAGATGGGGATGGGGTATCGGCGCGCGTGGTTCCTGCTGGACACGATCCAGCGCTGTTTCCGCGAGCCGCTGTTCGAGACGACCCGCGGCGGGGCCGATCCCGGCGGCTCGATCCTGACGCCGCTGGGCGAAGAGCTGATCGCCCGCTACGACGCCCATATCGAAAAGATCGAAAAGGCGTCGGCCGATTTCCTGGGCTGGCTGGAAACCCACCAGAGCGACCGGCCCGCGGGCGACGGCGACAGCTGAGCCCGCGCTACTGCCGCCAGGGCAGCGTGCCCGGCGGCAGGCGGTCCGACAGCCGGTCGAGCATCAGCGCCAGCCCCAGCACCACCGCGATCGACAGCACCGACAGGGCCGCGGCGGTGGTGGAATTGCCCTCGTATTGCAGCGAGAAGACGCTGACCCCCACGGTTTCCACCCCGCTCGACCACAGAAGCGCCGAGACGGTCAATTCGTTGAAGGCGGTCATGAAGACGAGCATGGCACCCGCCATGGCAGAAGGCGCGGCGATCGGTGCCATCACGAAGACGAGCCGCCGCAGCGGGCGGGCGCCGACGATGCGCGCCGCCTCGTCCAGCGCCGGCTCCAGCCCCGCGAGCGTCGCCGCGACGGGGCGCAGCACCAGCGGCAGGAAGCGCGCCAGATAGGCCAGGAACAGGATCGTGGCGGTGCCATAGATCGACAGGCCAATCCCCGGCAGCGGCGGCAGGAACACCAGGATATAGGCGATCCCCAGCACCGTTCCCGGCACGACATAGGGCGCGTCGGCCAGCTGATCCAGAAGCCGCGCGGTGCGGTTTCCGCGGATCACCGCCGCATAGCCAAGGCCCAGCGCGATCACCGCCGACAGCCCCGCCGCGCCCAGCGACAGCAGGAACGAATTGGCGAATGCGCGCCGGATCGCGGGGCTTGCCAGCGCCTCGTGGAAATTCTCGAGCGTGACGGTGGCAAGGCTCAGCTTCACCCCCAGCGCCGGGATGAGGGCCGTCGCCATGAGCGCCGCCAGCGGCAGGATCGCAAGCGTCAGAAGCAGCAGCCACAGCGCCGCCTCGACGGGCAGGCGCGCCCGGCCCGGCGGGATCGGCGCCATGGCGGGGCCGGCACGCTCCACCGGGACGGCGCGCGCGGCAAGGATCGCGCGCAGCAGAAGCGCCGCGCCGCCCAGCGCCACCAGCATCAGCGCCAGCACCGCCACCTGCCCCAGCACCGACGGCCCGAAGCCGTTCAGCCGCTGGTAGATCAGCGTGGTCAGCATGGTGAAGCGGCCGGGGATCCCCAGCAGCGCCGGCACGCCGAAATTCCCCACCGCCGAGGCGAAGGCCAGCGCCGCGCCCGCCAGCACGCCGGGCATCGCCAGCGGCAGCACGATGCGGCGCAGGATGCGCGCGCGGCGGGCACCCGCGATGCGCGCCGCCTCGACCAGCGCCTGCGGGACCGCCAGAAGCGCCGCGCGCACCGACAGGAACACCAGCGGCATGTGCTCGATCCCCAGAAGCCACATCACGCCGGCCCCGGAATAGAGCGGGTTGCCCTGCCCGGGCGCGGGCGCAAGCCCCAGCGGGCGCAGCACCGGCGAGGTGGAGCCCATCAGCTCGATCCAGGCCAGCGCCAGGATCTGCGAGGGGATCAGCAGCGGCGAGAGGATGAGAAAGGTCATCGGCACCCGGCCCCGAAGCGCCAGAAGCCCCGTGGCCAGCGCAAGCCCGGTGCCAAGCACGACCGAGACGACCACCGATCCGGCCGAAGCGGCAAGCGTGTTCCAGAAGGCGCGCGACACCGCGCGGCTGTCCAGCGCCTCGCGGATCAGGCCGAAGGTGGCCCCATCCGTGCCGGGGCCGAAGGCTTCGAGAAACAGCCGCCCCAGCGGCCAGAGGCCGAGCGCCAGGACATGGAACGCCGCGAGGGCGACGAGGATCCCCTCGCCGCCCCCCGGAAACCGCATCCCCGCCAGGGTCGCCCCGGCGCGGGCGCGCATGTCAGCCGCCGAAGAGATCGGCAAAGCCCTGCTTGTTGGCCATGTCGTCCGCCAGCATCCGGCCCGCATCGGCCGGCAGGATCGCAAGGCTTGACACGGGCGGATAACCTTCGGGCTGGGTCACGCCGTCGAGGATCGGGAAATAGCCCTGCGCCACCGACTGCTCCTGCGCGGCGCGGCCGAGTTGCCAGTCCACGAAGACCTTGGCCGCGTCGATGTTGTCGCTGTCGCGCAGGATCGCGACCGGCTGGGTGATCGAGGAGACGCCCTCCTCGGGGAAGACGAATTCCACCGGCGAGCCGGCGGCCCTGGCGTTCAGCGCCATGTATTCGATGATGATGCCATAGGCCTTTTCGCCGCGCGCGACCGCCTCGATCACGGTGCCGTTGCCCTGGCCGGCGACGGCGCCGTTGTCGGCCAGCGTCTCGTACCAGTCCCAGCCGAATTCGGGCTGCTGGACCATGGTGCCGACATGGATCACCGCCGCCCCCGAATAGAGCGGGCTGGGCATGATCAGCGAGGCGGCGACCTCGGGCGCGGTCAGGTCGGCCCAGCTGGTGGGCGCGTCCGTGACCATGCCGGTGTTGTAGACGATCCCGGTGGTGATCAGCTTGGTGCCGAAAAAGGTCATGTCGGGATCGACCACCGCCTCGGGCAGGCCTTCAACGGGGGCGTCGGCATAGGTGTAGAGCCGGCCGTCGTTCTTCAGCTGGGTCATCGCGACCGCATCGGCGATCAGCATGACATCGGCGGGGGTGGAGCCCGCGGTGAATTCCGCCTGGAGCTTGGCCATCAGCTCGGTGGTGCCCGTGCGGAACACCTCGACGGTGATCTCGGGGTGATCGGCGTTGAACGCCTCGACCACCGCCGCCATCTGGTCGGTCGGCTGCGAGGTATAGACGGTGATGGTGCCGGCGGCCTGGGCAAGCGCCGCGCCGGTCAGCGCGGTGGTGGCCAGCAGGACAAGCGGCAGGGTGCGGATAAGGGTCATCTTGCAGCGCCTTTCAAGGAAGGGATTTCGCCGCGTGACTATGCCTGCCCGGTTACGGCTGCGTGACGCGCGCATGTCAGTTCGGTGACAGGACCGGAAGCTCGGGAAAGCTGATCGACACGGGGCGCCAGCCGCCCCCCTCCAGCCGCTGCCAGCGCACCGCCTCGCCATTCTCGGGCCGCCGCAAGCGCCGAGCGGGGCAGAGTGCCGCGGCCAGCACGCGGGCAACGCCGGAATGCGCCACGATCAGCGCGGGGAACGGCCCCTCGATGCGCGACAGCGCGCCCAGCACGCGCGAGATGAAGATGGCCGGCGCCTCTCCGCCCGGCGGGGTCGCGTCGCGGTCGAGCCCCGCGCGCGGCATCCCCTCCCACGCGCCCCAGTCGCGTTCGGCAAGATCCGGCAGGATGGCGGGTGTCAGTCCGCGCGCCGCCGCCACCGCCGCGGCGGTCTGGCGCGCGCGCAGAAGCGGCGAGACCCAGATCGCGGCCAGCGCCTCGGCCGCCAGCGCGTCGCGCGCGGCCAGCGCCTGGGCATGGCCCAGTTCGTCCAGCTCGACATCGGTGGAGCCCGCCACCCGGTCGGCCGCGTTCAGCGCCGTGCGCCCGTGGCGCAGGAACAGGAAATCGGACTGGAAAAGCGGCGCTACCATGCAAGCACATCTGTTTCTGAAAGCGGCGCGCCCGGCAAGGCGCCTGCCAGCGCGCGCCGCCCCCCGGGCCCGAGAAAGGCGGGAAGCGCCGTGCGCGGGGCGACGGCCTTCAGGATGGCGGCCTGATCCGACAGGCGCGGATGCACGTTCCAGCGCAGGAACCGCGCGCGCCCCCCGGCCACCAGATCCGCGGCGGGCGTGCCCTGCCCCAGATGGCCGGTGAAGACGATGCGCGCGTCCCCACGCCCGACCAGCGCCGCCACAAAGCCCGTTTCGGCATTGGGGCCGGCCGCGATCATCACGCCCGCGGCGGGGGTGCCGATCTCCAGCGGGCGGGCCTTTGCGGCCAGCCGCGCAAGCCGCCCGGCCCCGCCGGGGGCAAGCCACGGACCGAAACCCGCCAGCCGCGCCGCCGCCGACAGATGCGCGGGGCAGAGCGCGACCTCGTGGCCCGCCTCGAGAAAGGCCAACGCCATCTCGAGGCCCCGGCCGCCCGCGGGCGCGGGCAGCAGCAGCGGCCCCCTCGCCGCCAGCGCCTGAAGCGCCGCGCGCTGGTCGGCCAGTCCCGCATCGTCCGCCCCGTAGGAGGCGTCGAAGACCAGGGCCGCGGCCGGTGGCGGCGGCGTACAGGGAAACAGCCCGCCCTCGGCATTGGTGTCGCCGGTATAGACCAGCCCCCCGGGCCCGCCGATCCTGAGCCAGACCGCGCCGGGGGCATGGCCCGCAAGCCCGGTCTCGACCGGGATCCCGGCGATGACGCTGGCGCCGAGGGGAAGCTCGCGCGCCCCGGCAAGCCTGGGCGCAAGGGCGATGGCCGGGGCAGTGGCATGAACCGGCGGGTCGCCAAGCTGCCCGGCCATGTCCAGCGCGCCCGCGTGATCGGCATGGGCATGGGTCACGAGGATCGCATCCACCGGCGCCTGCCCCGAAAGATCCGGGCGCGCCGCGTGGTCCGGCCCCTCGCCCAGGTCGAGCAGCAGCCGGCGGCCGCCGATTTCCAGCAGGAAGCAGGCAGGTCCCTTGGCATCGAACCCCGAAAGCGCGGTCAGGCGCGGCATCGGCTCAGGCGGCCCTTGGCAGCACCCAGCCGCCGCGCAGCCCCACGTCCAGGGTCGCGCCCAGCGTTGCCGGGGTGGGCGAGGTCGTCTCGAGCGTCACCCCCTCGACGCGGTCGAGCGCCAGCGACAGCACATAGTCCCCCGCCTCGAAGCGCTGGTCGACGACCCTTGCCGACAGGCGCTGCGCGTCGCGCGCGGGGGCGGGCGTCAGGTCGCGGGCGCGCAGGCACAGCCAGCCCGGGCCGGTCGCGGCCGCGCCCGGCACCTCGAGCAGCCGGTCCTGAAGCCGCAGGGTGCAGCCCGCGGGGGTCCGGCCCAGCACATCGACGGGCACCGTGCGCCCGCCGCCCACGAAACGCGCCACCATCGGCGTGGCGGGGCGCGCGAACAGGTCCTGCGGCGGGGCCACCTGCTCGATCCGGCCACGGTCCATGACGGCGACCCGGTCGGCCAGCGCCATCGCCTCGTTCTGGTCGTGGGTGACGAAGACGAAGGTGGTCCCGGCCTCGCGGTGGATGCGGCGGAATTCCGACAGCATGGTCTGGCGCAGATGCGCGTCGAGATTGGCCAGCGGCTCGTCGAGCAGGATCAGCCCGGGCCGCAGCGCAAGGCTGCGCGCCAGCGCCACCCGCTGCCGCTGCCCGCCCGACAGCCGGTGCGGCAGGCGGTCCTCCATGTCGGCCAGGCCCACCAGCGCCAGCGCCTCGGCCACCCGCGCGGCCCGCGCCGCGCGCGGCATCGACCGCAGCGCCAGCCCGAAGGCCACGTTCTGCCCCACCGTCATGTGCGGCCAGAGCGCGTAGGACTGGAACACCATGCCAAGGCCCCGCTCTTCCGCGGGGATGAACCGGGGGCCGCCCGCGACCAGCCGCCCGGCCAGCCGGATCGTGCCCCCATCGGGCGCCTCGAGACCTGCGATCAGCCGCAGAAGCGTGGTCTTGCCGCAGCCCGAGGGGCCGACAAGCGCGAAGAACGCCCCACCCGGCACGGACAGCGTGACGCCGTCCACCGCGGGGACGGCGCCGAAATGTCGGGTCAGCCCGGAAAGCGCGATATCCTGCATGGGCGCGGATTAGCGACACTCGGTGACAGTTTGGTGACGGCCCGCCCCGGGCGCGGTCCGCCGCGCTCAGTCCACCAGGAAACGCGCGCTCAGCGGCAGGCTGGCCGCGCCCAGCGCGCGGGCATCGACGCCCACCGTGCCGGCGCCGACATCGGGGCGCGCCATGCCGGTCATGTCGATCGCGTCGAGATCGGCCCGGATCTGCGTGGTCAGCCGGTCCAGCAGCGCCCTGGGCAGCCAGCCGTCGATCAGCACCGCCTCGAGATCGAGGATGGTCTGCGTGGCCAGGATCGCGTGCGCCAGCCCATGCGCGGCCCGCCGGACCCATGCCTCCAGCGTGGCCTGCGGCAGGTCCCAGCCCTCGGGCGCGCGCCAGAGCTGCACGGTATCGCACCCCTCCTGCTGAAGGCTCTGCTCGAGGCTCGCAAGCGAGGCGATGTCGATGAGCGGGCGGATCACCCCGTCAAGATCGGGCACCAGCAGGGGCCCGAAACCCGCCGCGTTTCCGGTCGCCCCGGTATAGAGCCGGTTGCCCAGCGCAAGCCCGCCGCCCACGAAGAAGGCCAGGTAGAAGCACAGGAAACTCGCCGGCAGCGGCTTGCGGCTGAAGACCAGCTCGGCGCTGGCGGCGGCGCTGGCGTCGTTCTGCACGAAGACCGGAATGCTCAGCACGGCGCGCAGTTCGGCGCCCAGGTCGCGGGTCTGCCAGTTGGCCATCCGCTCGGGCGCGACCCCGATCATCGCGGCCCAGTTCCACAAATGGAAGGGCATCGCCACCCCCAGCCCCGCGACCCGGTCGCGATGCCCGGCCGGCATCCGCGCGCACAGCGCCGCGGCAGAGCCGCGCGCGAACTCCATCACCGCGTCGAAATCGGGATAGCCGTAAAGCCGCTTTTCGCGGTCGAGGATGCGGCCCATGAAATCGGTCACGACCATCTCGGTGGTGCGCCGGCCCACCTTGAGGCCCAGGAAGAAGGCCCCCTCGGGATTGAGCGAGAGCGGCACCGAGGGCTGGCCGATGCGGCCCCGCTGCGGCTTGCCGCGCAGGATCAGCCCCTCCGACTCGAGCGTGCCGATCAGCCGCGAGGCGGTCTGCGGGGACAGGCCCGTCTCGCGGGCGATGTCGGCCTTGGCCAGGTTCGCGCGGCGCCGCAACAGGGTAAGGACCAGCCGCTCGTTATGCTCGCGCATCCCGCTCTGGTTTGTGCCGCGACCGGGCTGCGGCCACGTCCCGGCACCGGCGTCCTGTTCCGGCACATGATCCATCACCGTGCAATGTGCCGATCCTTCGCGGCCGCGCAAGTGCAATCGACTGCGGCGGCCAATTAAATAACTCTCTGGAAGTTATTTATTGACAACCCGCCCCCATCCGCCGATGGTCGCGCCCGCCAACACAGGAAATTACCGTTCCATGGGAGGAAACGATGTTGAGGAAAACCACCACGGCCCTGCTGACGGGTGCCATCGCGCTGACGGCCGGAAGCGCCGCCTTCGCGGCCGGACACGAGCCCATGTCCGCCTGCCTGATCACCAAGACCGACACCAACCCCTTCTTCGTGAAGATGCGCGAGGGCGCTGAGGCCGCCACCGAGGCGCTGGGCATCGAGCTGATGGCCTTTGCCGGCCAGTTCGACGGCGACCACGAGACCCAGGTCGCGGCCATCGAGACCTGCATCGCAAGCGGCGCCAAGGGCATCCTGCTGACCGCCTCGGACACCTCGTCGATCACGCCCGCGGTGGAGCAGGCCCGCGAGGCGGGGCTTCTGGTGATCGCGCTCGACACGCCGCTTTCGCCCGCGGACGCCGCAGATGCCACCTTCGCCACCGACAATTTCGAGGCCGGCCGCCTGATCGGCGCCTGGGCCGCGGGCCAGCTTGGCGACGAGGCCGCGAATGCCCGCATCGGGCTTCTGAACATCGCCGTGAGCCAGCCCACCGTGGGCGTGCTGCGCAACCAGGGCTTCCTGACCGGCTTCGGCATCGAGCTGGGCGACCCGAACCGCTGGGGCGACGAGGAAGACCCGCGCATCGTGGGCCATGACGTGACCGCCGGCTCCGAGGAAGGCGGCCGCCAGGCCATGGAGAACCTGCTCGCCATCGATCCCACCATCAACGTGGTCTACACCATCAACGAACCCGCCGCCGCCGGCGCCTACGAGGCGCTGCGCGCGATCGGGCGCGAGAACGACGTGCTGGTCGTCTCGGTGGATGGCGGCTGCCCGGGCGTCACCAACGTGGCCGAGGGCGTGATCGGCGCGACCGCGCAGCAGTACCCGCTCGACATGGCGCGGCTGGGCATCGAGGCGATCGCGGCCCATGCCGCCGACGGCAGCCTGCCGGAAACCTCGCCGGGGCTCGACTTCTTCAACACCGGCGTGCAGCTTATCACCGATGCGCCCGTCGAGGGGGTCCCGTCGATCTCCTCCGCAGAGGGGCTGGAGCTGTGCTGGGGCTGATCGCCCTGCCCTGACGCAAGACGCGCCCGCCGCGAAAGCGGCGGGCGGATGTGCCTTGACCGGGAGGAATGCAACCCATGTCAGACGGCCATGAAAGTGCCGCCACCGCCGCCGATACGGTCGCCGAGTTCCACGACTCGCGCCGCGGCTTCGCCAGGCGCCTGCAACACACGCTGCATGTCACCCCCTCGCTGGTGCCGCTGATCGTGCTTCTGTCGGCGGTGGTGGGCTTCAGCCTGCTGCTGGGAGAGCGCTTCCTGTCGCCCTTTGCGCTGACGCTGATCCTTCAGCAGGTGCAGATCATCGGCATCGTGGCGCTGGCGCAGTCGCTGGTGATCCTGACCGCGGGCATCGACCTGTCGGTGGGCGCGGTGATGGTGCTGTCCTCGGTGGTGATGGGGCAGTTCACCTTCCGCTACGGCCTGCCCCCCCAGATCGCCGTCCTGTGCGGGCTGGCCTGCGGGGCGCTTTGCGGGCTGATCAGCGGCATGCTGGTCGCGATCGTGCGCCTGCCCCCCTTCATCGTGACGCTGGGCATGTGGCAGGTCGTGCTGGCGACGAATTTCCTTTATTCCCGCAACGAGACGATCCGCGCGCAGGACATCGAGGCGAACGCGCCGATCCTGCAATTCTTCGGTGAGCGGGTGGATATCGGCGGCGCCATCTTCACCAATGGCGTGATCTTCATGCTGATCCTGGCGCTGGTGCTGGCCTATGCGCTGCGCTTCACCGCCTGGGGGCGCCATGTCTATGCCGTGGGCGACGACCCCGAGGCGGCGGGGCTGTCGGGCGTGAACGTGCGCCGCACGCTGATTTCCGTCTATGTGCTGGCGGGGACCATCTGCGCCTTTGCCGGCTGGGCGCTGATCGGGCGGATCGGGTCCGTCTCGCCCACCTCGGGCCAGCTTGCCAACATCGAAAGCATCACCGCCGTGGTGATCGGGGGCATCTCGCTTTTCGGCGGGCGCGGCTCGATCCTGGGGGCGCTGTTCGGCGCGCTGATCGTGGGGGTGTTCACCCTCGGCCTGCGGCTTGCCGGGGCCGATCCGCAATGGACGAACCTGCTGATCGGCATGCTCATCATCGCCGCTGTCGCGGTGGACCAGTGGATCCGGAGGGTATCGGTCTGATGGAACCCATTCTCAAAGCCCGCGGCCTTGTGAAACGCTACGGCCGCGTCACCGCCATCGACAATTGCGACTTCGACCTGATGCCGGGGGAAATCCTGGCCGTGATCGGCGACAACGGCGCGGGCAAGTCGAGCCTGATCAAGGCCGTCTCGGGCGCGACCATCCCGGATGAGGGCGAGGTCTGGCTGGACGGGCGACCGGTGCGGTTCACCTCTCCCAACGACGCGCGCGCGGCCGGGATCGAAACCGTCTACCAGCAGCTTGCCATGAGCCCGGCGCTGTCCATCGCCGACAACATGTTCATGGGCCGCGAGCTGCGCCGCCCCGGCATCCTGGGCAAATGGTTCCGCATGCTCGACCGGCCAGCCATGCAGCGCATCGCCCGCGAGAAGCTGACCGAGCTGGGGCTGATGACGATCCAGAACATCAACCAGGCGGTCGAGACCCTGTCGGGCGGCCAGCGCCAGGGCGTGGCCGTGGCCCGTGCGGCGGCCTTCGGGTCGCGGGTCATCATCCTTGACGAGCCGACGGCCGCGCTTGGCGTCAAGGAAAGCCGCAAGGTGCTGGAACTCATCCAGGACGTGAAGGCGCGCGGCATCCCGATCATTCTCATCAGCCACAACATGCCGCATGTGTTCGAGGTGGCCGACCGCATCCACATCCACCGGCTGGGCAAGCGGCTTACGGTCGTGAACCCGTCGGATATATCGATGTCGGATGCCGTGGCCCTGATGACCGGAGCGATGAAACCCGATGCCGTCCACGCCTGACGCCCTTGCCGACCGCGCGCTGCAACACCTTCTGACCCTGCAAGGCCCGCGCAAGCTGGTGGCGATGGCCGGCCCGCCGGGTGCGGGCAAGTCCACCGTGACAGAGGTGCTGGCGCGGCGGCTGGCCGAGCTGGGCCGAACTGCGGCGGTGGTGCCGATGGACGGCTTCCATCTCGACAACCGGGTGCTGTCGGCGCGCGGGCTCTTGTCGCGCAAGGGCGCGCCGGAAACCTTCGACGCGGCCGGCTTCCTACATCTCGTCTCCCGGATCGCGGGCGGCGAGGAGGTGGTCTACCCGGTCTTCGACCGCCCCCGCGACATCGCCATCGCGGGCGCGGCCGTGCTGGGCCCGGAGACGGAGTTCGTGCTGTTCGAGGGGAATTACCTGCTGCTCGACGCCGACCCCTGGGCACGGCTCAAGGAATACTGGAACTTCTCGGTGCGGATCGACGTGCCCGAGGAAGAGCTGCGCGCCCGCCTCATGGCGCGCTGGCGGGACGAGGGCCTGCCTGATGCAGAGGCATCCGCCAAGGTCGAGGGCAACGACATGCCCAATGCCGCGCTGGTGCGCGATCGCAGCCTGAGCGGCGATCTGGTCCTTGCGCTTTCGGGCTGATCGGGCGCTTACGCCCCGTCCGGCAGCAGCACGATCTTGGCCGCCGCCACCCGGCCCGCATCCAGATCGGCAAAGGCCGCAGGGCCCTCTGCCAGGGGCCGCGTCTCGAACCAGTCGAGCGGCCCCAACTCTCCTGCCACCATGGCGGCCAGCGTGTCGGCGAAATCGCCCGGCGTGTAGCAGTAGGAGCCCATGAGCGTGATCTCCTGCAGGGTGATGCGGCGGATGTCGAAGCCGCTCTCGCCGGGCAGCAGCCCCACATGCACGATCACGCCGCCGGGCCGCACCAGGCGCGAGGCGGCGGCGCGGGTGGCCTCGGTGCCCACCGCGTCGATCACCAGGTCGGGCGCGTCGATCCCATCGCCCTCGCGCGGGTCATAGGCGCTCATCCCGCCCTGCCCCGCGATAAGCGCCCGGCGCTCGGGATGCGGCTCGGCCACATGCAGCGCGCGCACGCCGGCGCGGCGCAGCACCAGCGCCGCCGCCAGCCCGATGGCGCCCCCGCCCAGCACCAGCGCGGTGACATCGCGCAAGGGCTGGTCGAGACGTTCGAGACCGATGCGCACGGCGTGCCAGCCCACCGCCAGCGGCTCGGCCAGCGCGGCACGCTGCAGATCGAACGCATCGGGCACCGGCAGCACGTTGCGCGCGGGGATCGTCACGAAACCGGCAAAGGCGCCGGGGCGCGGCGGCATGGAAATGATCTGCCGCGTGGGCGACAGATGCGGCCGGCCCGCCCGCGCGGCGGGGCAGTCGGGATCGACCACCAGCGGATTGATCGTGACCCGCTCGCCCGCGCGGGGCCCCTCGGCAATGATGCCCGCCGCCTCGTGGCCCAGGATCAGCGGCGCGGGCCTGCGGCTGTCATGGCCGTGATAGGCATGCATGTCGGACCCGCAGATGCCCACCGCGTGGACCCGCACCAGCAGATCGCCCGGCCCCGGCACGGGCAGGGGCGCGTCGGTCACTTCCAGCGTGTTCGGGGCGGTATAGACAAGCGCCTGCATGATGCTGCTCATTTCGCGGTGAACCCCCCATCGACATAAAGCGTCTGGCCGGTGATGTAGGCCGACGCGTCGGAGGCAAGGAAGATCGTGGCGCCCCTTATATCCTCCAGCCGGCCGTTGCGCCCGATCGCGGTCTGGGCGGCGTTGCGCGCGGCCAGCGTCTCGTTGGCGAACACCGCCTCGGTCAGGGGCGTGGGAAAGAAGCCGGGCGCGATGGCGTTGCAGGTGATGCCATGGGCCGACCACGCCTCGGCGATGGCGCGGGTCAGCTGCACCACGCCGCCCTTGGCCGCACCATAGGGCGCCGAATTGGCGAAGGCGCGCGCGGATTGCAGCGAGGCGAGGTTGATGATCCGGCCCCAGCCGCGCGCCTTCATTCCCGGCGCAAGCGCCTGGGTCAGAAGAAACGGCGCGCGCAGATGGATCGCCATGTGCAGGTCGAACGCCTCGGGCGTGACCTGCCCGAAGGGCTGGCGCAGGTTCATGCCGGCGGCGTTCACCACGATGTCCACCGCGCCCGCCTGTTCCGCCAGCGCGCGGATCGCGTCCGGATCGCCCAGATCCGCGGGCAACGCCGCGGCGTCGATCCCTTCCGAGATCAGCGCCGAGGCGGCGTCATCGAGGCGCGCGCCGCCGCGGGCGACCAGCCGCACGGCCGCGCCCTGAAGCCCCAGCGCGCGGCCCATCTCGAGCCCCAGGCCCGAGCTTCCGCCCGTCACCATGGCCGTGCGGCCGGACAGGTCGAACAGCGCCGAAAGTCTCATGTGCTCACCGGGTCAGGGGCCGCTTGCACTGCCGCCGCCACGATGGCGGCGATGCGGTCGCGGGCGTTGTCGTTCAGGCCGAGGGGCAGGCGGATATCGACCAGCGTATCCAGGATCGCCTGGGTCGCCGGGGCCACCGGATGACCGGGCAGATCGCCCCAGTGCCGGGGCGCGCTGGTATAGCCCTCGGCCCGGTCGGCGCCGAACCATTTGACATGCAGGCCCTGCGCGCGGCAGTCGGCCACGAAGCGCCGGATCCGGTCCCGCGAGAATTCCGGCAGCCGGAACTGGAGCGAGCTTTGCACATATTCCTCCTGCGGGGGCCGCTGGGGCAGGTGCAGGCCGGGCACCGCGCCCAGCCTTGCTGCCAGCGCGTCATGGGTGGCGTTCCAGTCGCGCGCCCGGTCCGGCAAGGCGTCGAGCTGCGCCAGCGCCAGCGTCGCCGCGATCTCGGACAGGCGCAGGCTGAAATTGGGGCAGCGGTCGCGCCAACGCTCCATCACCGCGTCCGGCGGGCAGGTGCCGTTCTGGGCGTAGAGCATGTAGCTGCCCGACATCAGGATCGCGCGGGCGGCGATGTCGGGGTCGCGGGTGACAAGGATGCCGCCCTCGCCCGCGTTCACATGCTTGGCCTGCTGGAAGCTGAAGCAGCCCACGCGCCCGAAACTGCCGGTGGGCCGGCCCGCCCAACTTGCCCCCATCGTGTGGGCGCAATCCTCGATCATCGAAATGCCCAGCCGGTCGCAGATCGCGGCAAGCCGGTCCAGATCGCCCACATGCCCGCGCATGTGCGACACCAGCAGGTGCCGCGCGCCGGTGGCGGCGGCCTTTTCCTCCAGGTCGGCGGGGTCGATCACCAGGTCGGCGGTGATCTCGACCGCGACGGGGCGCGCGCCCGCGTTCGCAATGGCGCCCAGCACCGGGGCCAGCGTGAAGGCGCCCATCAGCACCGGGTCGCCCGGCTTCACGCCCGCGCCCAGCAGCGCCAGATACATGGCCGATCCGCAGGAATTCACGGCGACCGCGTAGGGTACCCCGATCAGCCGGGCAAAGGCGCGCTCGAGCCGGGCCGCCGCGCCCGGGGGGGCGCCCGACTCGCCGTAGCGGTGCAGGCGGCCCCGGACGAGCAGTTCGGCCACGGCGGCCTGCGCTTCCGCCGGGATCGGTGGCGGCGCGCCAAGGTCGATGTGCTGCCCGTCCGAGGTCATCTTCCGTGGCTCACTCCACGGATTCGACGGGCCGGCCCAGGTCGAAATTGTGGCCGGGATAGTATTTCGCCATCCGCACGTCGGCGGTGCGGGCATGCGCCTCCATCCCCTCGAGCCGCGAGATGCGGGCAGTCGCCAGCGACAGCGTCTTCGACGCCTCGCGGTCGGCGCGCTGCCAGGTCAGGGGCTTGAGGAACTTGTGCACCGACAGGCCCGCCGAATAGCGCGCGGCGAACTTGGTGGGCAGGATGTGGTTCGGGCCCGACGCCTTGTCGCCGAAGGCGACGGTGGTTTCCTCGCCCAGGAACAGCGAGCCGTAGTTGGTCAGGTTGTCGAGCCACCAGTCCAGGTCGCGGCAATGCACTTCCAGATGCTCGCTCGCGTAGCGGTCCGACACCTCGACCAGCTCTTGCCGGGTGTCGCACAGGATCACCTCGCCATAGTCGCGCCAGGCAGCACCTGCGGCGTCGCGGGCGGGCTGCGGCAGGTCGTCGATCAGTTCGGGCACGCGCGCCATGACCTTTTCGGCCAGGGTCCGGGAATCGGTGAACAGCCAGGCCGGGCTTTCATGGCCATGCTCGGCCTGCCCCACCAGGTCGACCGCCACGATTTCCGGATCGGCGGTGTCGTCGGCCAGGATCCCCACTTCCGAGGGGCCGGCAAAGACGTCGATGCCCACCTTGCCGAACAGGGTGCGCTTGGCCTCGGCCACATACTTGTTGCCGGGGCCCACGATGATGTCGGCGGGCTTGCCGGTGAACAGCCCGTAGGCCATGGCGGCGATGGCCTGCACGCCGCCCAGCGTCAGCACCATGTCGGCGCCCGCCACCTTCATCGCGTAAAGCACATAGGGATGGATGCCGCCGCCCCGGTAGGGGGTGGAACAGGCGATCACGGTCTTGACGCCGGCGGCCTTGGCGGTCGCCACCGACATGTAGGCGGACGCGATATGCGCATAGCGCCCGGTGGGAACGTAGCAGCCGGCCACGTTGCAGGGGATCATCTTCTGCCCCACGATCAGGCCCGAGCCCATCTTCTGCTCGAATTCGTGGATCGACTCCTTCTGCGCCAGCGCGAAGCGGCGCACTTCCCCGGCGGCGAAGGCGATGTCCTCGCGGACCTGGTCGGGCACTTCGGCGGCGCGCGCCTCCATTTCCTCGCGGGTGACGACGATCGGCCCATCCCACTTGTCGAGCGCCTTGGCATAGTGGCGCACGGCCTCCTCGCCCTCGGCCTCGATGCGGGCCAGCATCTCGTTGACCACCGCCTGCGCGTTGCCGGTCTCCGTCTCGGGAGTCTTGGTCGCCTTCTTGAGATAGGTAATCGTCATCGTTCTCTCTCGTGCATGGGGGCCCCGCCGCGCAGGAATGGCGCGGCGGGGCGCGGTGTCAGTCCTGACGGTTGGCGAAGGCGGCCAGATCGGGGTCGTCCGCTACCATCTGCATGAAGCTCGGGTCGATGAAATCGGCAGGCGCGGGGGCCGCGGCAAAGGTGCCGACGGACGCCATGAAGCCGCCGATATTGCCCAGCCACTCGTCCACGTCCGCCTGACCGTCGGCGCGGTCGAGGATGGCCAGCTGCTCGTCCAGCAGGAAGGTCGGGCGCATCGCGAACTCGGATTCGACGGCGCTGTCGGAAATCTCGACGCCGCCCTCGGAGTAGAAGTCCACCAGCATCTCGCGGGCTTCTTCCGGATGGGCCTCGGCCCAGGACCAGCCGCGCAGGTAGACGGCCAGGAAGCGGGCCACCAGTTCGGGGCTTTCCTCGGCGAAGCCGGGGCGCACCACCAGCGCGCCCGGCACGATCGCGCCGGCATCGGCGCCCGAGCACAGGTAGTCGCTGTCGGCGCGTTCCTGAAGGGTATAGGTGTTGGGCGCCCAGACCCCCGCGATATCGCCGTTGCGCGAGATGATCGCCGAGATGATCTGCGCCTGGGCGAGGTTCACGAACTCGACCGCCGAGGTGTCCACGCCCCACATGCGCAGGCAGGCCTGCGCGGCGTAATCCGCCGTGGAGTTGGTGGTGATCAGGATGCTCTGCCCCGCGATCGACGACGGATCGGCCTTCAGCCCCTCGAGCACGTCGTTGCGGGCCATCAGCGTGTTGGCGGCCGACTCGTCATTGGTGATGCCCACGGTCTTGAGCCCGAAACGCTCGGCGCCCAGGACGGCCGGGACCGACCCGGTGCCGCCCACGTCCCAGTCGTTCGCCTGGGCGGCGGCGATCTGCGGCGCGCCGGCCGGGAAGGTGCTGAAGGACGGCTCGAGGCCAAGCTCGGCCCACCACCCCTTTTCGGTGGCGACGTAGAAGGGCAGCGCCCAGTAGAGCGCGGGCTGGTAGCTGATGTTGATCGGCGTCAGGTCCTGCGCCGCTGCGGGCAGGCTGGTGCTTGCCATCAGCGCGGCAAGGCCGAGGCCCGCTATCCGGTTGTTCATCTCATCCTCCTTGTTGGGTTTTCCGGGTCTTCTCTCAGGCGGTCTGCGCCGCCTTCTCCTCGCGCAGGCTGCGCCAGATATGGGTGCGCAGGTGCACGAAACTCTCCAGGTCCATGACGTCCTCGATCTTCTCGTAGCTGTCCCAGTTCTCGGACTTGCGGATCGAGGCGACGTCGAGCACCTCCTTGATGCGGCCGGGCGCGCGGGTCATGATGACCACGCGGTCGGCCAGGTAGACCGCCTCTTCCACGGCATGGGTGATGAACAGGACGGTGCGCGGGTTCTTGCGCGCCAGCCGCACCAGTTCCTCCTGCATGACCACGCGGGTCTGGGCATCCAGCGCGCCGAACGGCTCGTCCATCAGCAGCACGTCGGGATCCAGCACATAGGCCCGGGCGATCGCCACGCGCTGCTGCATGCCGCCCGAAAGCTGGTGCGGGAAATGGCCTGCATAGCGGGTCAGGTTCATCAGCTCGAGGATGCTGTTGATCCGGTCCTCGCGTTCGGACCTGGCCACGTTCTGGTTGCGCAGGCCCAGCTCGATGTTGTCGTGCACCGTCTTCCAGGGGAACAGCGCGAACTGCTGGAACACCACCGCGCGTTCCGGCCCGGGGCGGCGGATTTCCTTTTCATCCACCAGCACCTTGCCCGACGAGGGGAAGTCGAAGCCCGCCACCAGCCGCAGGCAGGTCGTCTTGCCGCAGCCCGAGGGGCCGACGATGGCGACGAATTCCTTGTCCTGCACCTCCAGGTCGATCTCCTTCAGCGCCACGAAGGGTTTCGCCTTGGACCCGAACACGCGGCCCACATTCTCGAAACGGATGACACCCATCTGAATTCTCCTCAGGTCTCGAGGCCGCGGCGGCGCAGGATCAGCCGCTCGGCAAGGCGCAGGGCGCTGTCGAGGGCGAGACCCACGAGGCCGATCGCGATCATGCCCGCCATGACGGTGGTGGTAGAGACGTTGGCCTGGCCCTGGACCATCATGTAGCCGACCCCGCGGGAAGCGACGATCAGCTCGGCCCCCACCAGGCTCTGCCAGCCCAGCCCCGCCGACACCCGCAGCCCCGAGATGATCGAGGGGACGGATGCGGGCAGCAGGATCTCGGTGATGACGCGGCGGTTGGGCGTGCCCAGCATGTTCGCCGCCTCGATCAGCCGGGGGTCGACGAATTTCGCGCCGCGATAGGCGTTGATCACGCAGGGCGGAAACGCGCCCGCGAAGATGATCATGATCGGGCCGCCGATGCCGGTGCCGAACCAAAGCGCCGCGAAGGGCACCCAGGCGATGGGCGCGATGAAGCGCAGCCCGTCGAAGATGGGCGAGACGATCTCGTCCAGCAGGCGGAACCAGCCCATCAGCAGCCCCAGCGGCACGCCGATCACGGCGGCCAGCAGGAAGCCGTAGGCGAAGCGCATGAAGCTGGCGGCCAGGTGCTCGGGCAGCGTTGCGCCCGCGAAGCGCCGGTCGAGAAGCGTGGTGAAGCGGTCGAACACCTCGACGGGCGTCGGCAGGAACAGGTTCGGCACGATGCCGCTGGCGGTCAGCCCGAACCACAGGCCGAGGAAGGCGGCAAGCCCGGCAAGACCCAGAAGCAGCACCTGAATGGGATCGATGCGTCCGGTCATGGTTCAGCCCCTCCCCGCCAGCGCCGCGGCCTGGTTCCAGCCCAGCGCGCGCGCCTCGGCCATGGCCAGAAGCTTGGTGGTGGCCCAGCCCAGGATCGCCACCGCGATCATGCCCACAAGGATCATGCCGGGATAGAGATCCTGCTGCGCCACGTTCAGCACCCTTCCCAGCCCGTAGAAGGCGCCCACCAGTTCGGCCGCGACCAGCGTCGTCCAGCTAGCCTGAAGCGACAGGCGAAGCCCGGTGAAGATCATCGGGCTTGCGGCAGGCACCAGCACCTCGCGCACGAAGCGCGGGCCGGGCGTTCCCAGCATGGCGGCCGCCTCGAGCACCGGGCGCTCGATGGTGCGCACGCCCGCATATGCGTTGATGACGGAAGGAACGAAGGCCGCGAACCAGATCACCATGACCTTGGCCGAGTCGCCCAGGCCAAGCCACAGGATGGCCAGCGGGATCCAGGCGAGCGGCGGGATCGGGCGGATGATGAGAAAGACGGGGTTGATCAGCGCCTCGGCCCGGCGGCTCCAGCCCATCAGCAGGCCGAGCGGGACCCCGGTGACGATCGCGACGATGAAGCCCATCGCCACCAGCTTCAGCGAGTTGAGCACATGCTCGATCAGCGTGCCGCCGGCATACCCCGCGATGCTGACCTGGTTCAGCGCGGTCAGCGTGGCGGCGGGGGACGGGAAGCGGCCCGGCGCGATCAGGCCAAGCAGGGTCGTGGCGACATACCACAGGACGGTAAGGCACAGGATCGTGGCCGCCCCGATCTTCATGCGTCTCGACACATGTCCCTCCCCTCTGGTGTTCTTGTTTGTTGTTCTTGTCTTTTGCAAGCGTTTACATTTTTTCAGAAATTGCGTCAACGAAAAATGTGGATGCGTTGTATGTCGCGATGCCTTGCTGTATGAAATGAATGAAAAGATTTTCATGGCATCCTCAGATGGCACGCAGATCCCGTCCCGGCCTGACCGATATCGCCCGCGAGGCGGGCGTTTCCGTCGCGACCGCGTCGCGCGCCCTGTCGCAGCCCGAACTGGTCCGCGACGACACGCTGGAACGGGTTCTGGCGGTCGCGCGCAGCCTGGGCTATGTCCCCGACCGCGCCGCGCGCGCGCTGGCCTCGGGGCGCACCAGCACCGTGGGCGTGGTGATCCCCACCCTCAACAGCCCGGTCTTCGCATCGACCCTTCAGGAAATGCAGCGCAACCTGGCGGAAGCCGGGTTCCAGCTGCTGGTGGCGTCGCATGAATACGACCCGGCCTCGGAACTCGCGGCGGTGGAAAAGCTGCTCTCGCACGGCGTCGATGGACTGGTCCTGGTGGGCGGCGACCGGCTGGAGGCGACCTGGCGGATGATCGACGCGGCGGGCGTGCCGATCCTGCAGATGTGGTGCGGCCGCGACGACCACCCCATCGTCGGCGTCGACAATCACCTTGCGGGGCTGCTGGTCGCGCGCCACCTGCTTGAACTGGGCCACCGCCGGATCGGCGTCATCACCGGGAACCTGCGCCACAACGACCGGCAGGCCGAACGCCTGCGCGGGATCCGCGCGGCGCTGGCCGAGGCGGGGCTGTCGCTTCCGGCGGCCCATGTGACCGAGCAGCCGCTGTCGGTTCCCGGCGGGCGTGGCGGCTGCGCGGTGCTGCTGGAACTGGCGGACCGGCCGACCGCGATCATCGGTACGGTGGACGTCATCGCCATCGGCGCCATGGCCGAGTGCCAGGCGCGCGGCATCCGGGTGCCCAGCGACATCTCGGTCGCGGGCATCGACAATGTGGAACTGGCGGCCCATGTCTCGCCGTCGCTGACCACCGTCAACATCCCCTCCGAAGGGATCGGCGCCCAGACCGTGGCCGCGATGCTGCGCCAGATCTCGGGCGGCGGGCGGCCGGAAAGCATCGTGCTGCCGATCGAGCTGGTGGAGCGGCATTCGAGCGCCCTGCCCCGGCGCAAGCCCTCAGGCTGAGGGGGACCCGCGCCTGGCCGTGAACAGCACCTGCCCGCGGGGCAGCATCCGGTCGGACCGCTCCACCGCCCATCCCGTGACCCGCGCCATGTGGTGCACATCCGCCTCCAGCAGGTGATAGGGCGGGCGCAGGTCATGCGTCACCACCCCGTCCGCCTGGCGGTACGGCGTCACGGCACGGGCGGCGTCGGGCACGAGAAACACGGTGAACATCAGGCAGCGCAGCCGCGTCAGGCGGGACAGGTTCACCAGCGCCCGGCGCAGATAGGCCAGCGGCAGATGCGGGAACACGGCAAAGGCGATGGCGTAGTCGATCGTGTCGGGCACGCCGGGACAGGCGAAATCCGCATCCTCGATCAGCCGCTCCTCGGGCAGGCGCGAAGGGTCGGGCAATTCCGCGGTTCTTCCCGCCAGCATCAGCGCGCGCGAGGCGTCGGTGGCCCAGTAGTGCCCCGGCTCGAGGAAGGGCACCGCCTTGCAGCCCAGCCGCAGCGCCCCCGCCCCGATGTCGAGAAGCCGGTCCGACGGCCGCATCCCCGCCGCCAGCAGGATTTCCATCTGGATGCGCCCGGTCTCTTCCCAGCGGCCGCCCACCACGTCGCGGTGGCGGCCCGCGCGGATCGCCGCGTCGTGAAAGCCGGGCGCGTCATAGGGGTTCTGGGTCATGGCCGGCGGGTCCGCGGATCAGGGGCTGCGCCCGCCCCTTGCGCCATCCGGGGCGCGGCCGTCAATGGCGCATCTGGCCTACCAGCGCAGGACGCGCGCGCCGATGACGCTGCCCAGCGCGGTCATCACGAGGATCCCGGTCCCGTAGGCGGGCAGCACGAACAGCGCCGCATCCTGGTCGCAGTAGATCGCATAGATCGCCGCCGCCACGCCGCCCGAGACCAGCCCCGCCAGGGCACCGCTGAGCGCGGGGCGCTGCGGCGCGCCGCTCGACAGCGCCCAGAGCGTGGCCGCAAGCATCGGCAGCGCCAGAAGCGGGATGCTGTAAAGGCAGGTCACCAGCGTCGGATTGGCCAGCGCCGCGTCGACCCCGGGGGCCCCGCCGCGCGCCAGCGCCACGCCGAAACCCGCGACAAGCGCCCCACCATAGACCAACAGCAGCGTCGCGCGCCCGCCCGGCCGGGTCTCGGGGCGCGACAGCCACAAGGCCAGCGTCGCGGCCAGCGCGGCAAGGGCCAGCGGCAACAGGTGCTTGAGGACCGCAACCGACATAAGCGCCGCCGCCAGATCGGGGCGCGGGCCCCAGAAGGCAAGCAGCGCCAGGACCGACAGCGCCGCGGCGGGAGGGGCCGCGCGCAGCAGCCGCCGGCCCGCGCCGGGGCGCTGCAACGTGTCGGCGGCAAGCGCCGCGATCAGGTCGTCGGTCTTCATTCCATCATCCTTTCGCGCAGCCGCGCGATGCTTTTCAGCGCCCGGTGCAGTGCCACCCGCACCGCCCCCTCGCTCATCTGGAGCCGCTCTGCCGTCTCGGCAACCGTCTCTCCGCGAATCCCGAAGCCGCGCACGATGTCGGCCGCGCGGGGTTCGAGCGCGCCCAGCACCCGGTCCAGATCGTGCGAGAGCAGCGGGTCGGGCTCGTCCGCGGCCCTGAGCAGATCCGCGAAATCCTCGATCGGCAGGTCGACCCGCGCGCCCCGCGCCCGGAACGCATCCGCCACCTTGTGCCGCGCGATGGCATAAAGCCACGGCCTGAGCGGGGCGTCCTCGCGCCAGGTGTGGCGCTTGAGATGAACGGCCAGAAGCACTTCCTGCACGATATCCTCGCATCCCTCCGGCCCCAGCACGGTGCCGCGCGCCCGGACGATGCCGCGCAGCACGGGCGTGATCGCACGCAACAACTCGCGATAGGCCAGCGCGTCGCCGCGGTTGGCCGCACGCATCAGCTCTTCCCAGGTGGCGACACGTTCCAGTCTCATCCTCCTTCCATTCGGAGCGGCAGGGCGAATTGTTACGCGGAACCGCCGGCGGGATGCGGTCATTTCTTCCGGCGCCCGAATTCACGTCCGCGTGAGCCCTGTAACACGCCCGCCGCGCTTTCCGACCTGCCTTTCGGGAACGCATTCAGGCCTCCCCCCAACAGGAGTTCATTCGACATGACCATGAAGACCCTTTCGCTTCCGCTTGCAGCCTCCGTCGCGACCGCGCTGTCGCTGGCCGCCGGATTCGCCCATGCCCAGTCCGAGCCGATGGAAAAGTGCTTCGGCGTCTCGCTCGCGGGCCAGAACGACTGCGCGGCCGGCCCCGGCACGACCTGCGCCGGCACCTCGACGGTGGACTACCAGGGCAATGCCTGGACCCTGGTGCCCGAAGGCACCTGCGCCTCGATCGAATTGCCCGCGATGGCCGATGGCGGAGCGCGCATGGGCTCGCTCGAGGCGCTCGAGCGCGACCTGCCGCCCGCGTGATCCGAAGCTGCGGGGCGGGCCCCTCGCCCGCCCCGGCACCCCGACAGGAGAAAGCCATGACCCGCCTTCCCGCCAAAGCCGGCCTGGGCTTCAAGCCCGAGCACTACCGCGACATCGCAGCCGCCCCCGGCGCCGTCGGCTTCTACGAGGTGCATGCCGAGAACTACATGGGCGCGGGCGGCGCGCCGCATGCCATGCTGGCGGAAATCGCCCGGGATCACGCGCTGTCCATCCACGGCGTGGGGCTCTCGATCGGCGGGGCGGGCCGGCTGGACCGTGACCACCTGGCGCGGCTGGAACACCTGCTCGACCGTTACCAGCCCGCAAGCTTCTCGGAACACCTTGCCTGGTCGAGCCATGGCGCGGCCTGGCTGAACGACCTGCTGCCCCTGCCCTATACCTCCGGCACGCTGGCCACGATCTGCGCCCATGTGGACGAGGTGCAGGAAACGCTTGGCCGGCGGATGCTGCTGGAGAACCCGGCGACCTATGTGACCTTCGACAACTCCACCTGGTCCGAGACCGATTTCCTGGCCGAGATCGTCCGGCGCACCGGCTGCGGCCTGCTTCTGGACGTGAACAACGTCTTCGTCTCGGCCATCAACCACCGCTTCGACCCGCGCGCCTACCTGGCGGCCTTTCCGCTGGCGGCGGTGGGCGAGATCCATCTTGCCGGCCACGACACCGAGGAGTTGCCCTCGGGCCCGCTGCTGATCGACAGCCATGGAAGCCCGGTGGCCGATCCGGTCTGGACGCTTTACGCCGAGGTGCTGGCGCGCACCGGCCCGTTGCCCACGCTGATCGAATGGGACACCGACCTGCCCGGTTTCGCCACGCTTCTGGCCGAGGCCGCCCGCGCGCAGGCGATCCTGGACCGCCAGCCCCGCGAGGCCGCCGATGCGGCCTGATCCTGCCCACGCAAAGGGCGAGCAGGCGTTTCACGCGGCGCTCTGGTCGGGCGAGGCGCCCGCAGGGCTGACCGCCCCCGACCGGGCCGAGGTGGCACGGCGCTTCGCCGTCTATCGCAACAACGTGCAGCACGGGCTGAGCCGGGCGCTGGCCGCGCGCTTCCCGGTGATCGAGGCGCTGCTGGGCGGGGAGTTCTTCACCGCCATGGCGCGGGTCTTCATCGGGGACTCACCGCCGCGCGACCCGGTCCTGCTGACCTGGGGCGATGGCTTTCCCGGCTTTCTGGACCGCTTTCCCCCCGTCGCGCACCTGCCCTATCTGGGCGAGGTGGCGACGCTGGAACTGGCGCGGGGGCGCGCCTATCACGCGGCGGATGCGCCGCCGGTGCCGCCCGGTGCCCTTGCGGTGCCCGAGCCGGAGACGCTGCGCCTTGCGCTGCACCCGTCGGTGGCGCTGCCTGCCTTTCGCCACCCGGCGGTGCGGATCTGGCAGGCGCACCAGCCGGGCGCGGGCCCCGCGCCGATCGCGCCGGGCCCCGATCATGCGCTGATCGCCCGCGCGCCCGATCTTTCGGTGATCGTCGCGCCATTGGCGCCCGACACCCACGCGGTGCTGACGGCCCTTGCCGCCGGCGCGCCGCTGGGGGACGCGGCGGCGCATGGCGATCCCACCCCTGCCCTGACGCTTCTGCTGCGCCACGGGCTCATCACCGGCACCACTCACGGAGACGCAGAATGACCGATGCAACCACGACCGCGGCCCCCGCGCCGCGCAGCGCCCGCGGGCTGATCCGGCGCATCAACGGGCTGGCGGGCCTTGTGCCCGCCGACCTGGTGGCGCTGGCCGCGCGGGTCTTTCCGGCGGTGGTGTTCTGGCAATCGGGCCGCACCAAGGTCGAGGGGCTGGAGATCAAGGACGCCACCTGGTTCCTGTTCGAGCAGGTCTACGCCCTGCCCCTGATCCCGCCCGCCTGGGCGGCGGTGATGGCGACGCTGGCCGAGCATCTGCTGCCGGTGCTGCTGGTGCTGGGGCTGATGTCGCGGCTGTCGGCGCTGGGGCTGCTGGCCATGACCGCGGTGATCCAGGTCTTCGTGTTTCCGGATGCCTGGGTGACTCACGGGCTCTGGGCGGTGGCGCTGCTCGTGGTGATCCGCGCGGGGCCGGGGCGGCTGTCGCTCGACCATCTTCTGGGGCTCGACGGGCGCGCGGCCTAGTCGGTCATCTCGGTGGCAAGGCGCGTCTCGCGCAACTCTTCCTCGACCAGAAGGTAGATTTCCTCGGGCGGCGTGTTCAGCGAATGGCGCATGAGCGCCGGATCGACGCCCATCTCGATCAGGTACTCCATGGTCAGGCCCTGCCCGTGCTGGATACCCTCGACCGCCAGGAAGACCGGCATGAAGCCGGGCGCGTCGTAATAGTGCTGGTGCATGCCGACCGCCGCCCCGCGCGAGACGCGGCGCGCATCGCCCGCGGCCAGGATGTAGGGGCAGGACGACAGGCAGAACATGCCCGGCAGCATCACCGTGTCGGCCCCCGCCTGCCTGATCTGCCGCCCCATCGCCAGCGCCTCGGCCACCACGCCGCCGGGGCTGTTGAGGGCGATGGCCTCGGGCGGCGCGGCAAGGCTGGCCAGATGCGCGGCCAGCCGGTCGGCATCGCCCGGGGTCACGGGGCCGTTGAGCAGAAGCGCATCGCCGATCCCCGCGACCGGCACCGTTTCGAACTGCATGCGCGCCGGCATGTCGGCGGGCAGGTCGATCCCCGGCGGGGCGGGGCGGTCGGTGAAGCCGGGCGCCGTGCGCGCGGGGTCGTAGGGGCGCACCTGGTCACCGGGCGAGACCGGCCCCGTTGGCAGGGTCCGTTCCCCGGCGAAGCGGGGCAACCAGCGGGCGTCGATATCGGCCACCACCAGCAGCACCGCCAGCACCGCCTGCCCCAGAAGCACGAATTTCAGGCTTCTGCCGATGGTCATTCCAGGTGCCGCCATACGCCTTTACTCGGCCGCGTCACGACGGGGGCCAGGGGCGTCCTGCTCGGGCAGCGCACGGCGCAGGATCTCGGCATCGGCCGCACCCATCGACGCCTCGACGTCGCGCATGGCGTTGATCGCGGCTTTCAGATCGGCCAGCGTCAGCGTCTCTTCGATGGAAAGCCCGTCGCGCCCGCTGCGGATCGCTGACTGGGTGATGGCAAGCACGAACACCAGGATCCCCGGCAACAGGTCGATCGCGATGGCGCCGGCCCAGGAGGGCACGAAATTGCCCGCGTAGCGGATCACCGCGTCGGCGCTTGAGATGGGGTTGTAGGCGGTTTCCTGCGGCGGCTCGATCGCCAGCACCTCGTCTGCGGCGCGCCTCAGGCTGGCGCTGCGCTGGTCGAGCGCATCCAGCACAGAGCCGATGGTCGAGGATTGCGCCTGCCGGACCGTGGCGTTGCGCCCGTCGAGTTCCGGCAGCACCACCGAAGCCGGCAGATCCTCGGCCGCGCGCGCGACCAGCGGCGCCACGGAATACTGGTTGAGGCTGGCGATCACCCCCGCGAGCCGCACGCTTTCCTCGGAAAAGGCGACCGAACGCTGTTCGACCGGGCCGGGCGCCACGGTCAGCGCCCGCATCCGGCCAAGGATCGCGTTTCCTTCGGCGAAGGCCTGGTCGATCAGGGGCTGTTCGGCGGCAATCTGTTCCTCGAGGTTGCGCAGCTCCTCGGTCTTCTGGGTCAGCACCCGGAACACCGCCCCCTCGCCCGCGGTGCCCGACAGATCGCCCGAGCGTTCCTGGTCGGCCAGCGCCTCGAACGCCTCGCGGGCGCGCTGCACCTCGCGCCCCAATGCAAGGCCCGAGAGCGCGATCTCGTGGGACTGCTCCAGCGCCGCCTGGTAGTCGCGCACGGTATTCTCGAGATGCTGCTCCACCGCCGCCGAACCCGCCAAGGCCGCCGCGTTCAGCCAGCTCGACATCGCGACGATCGCAAGCGAGCCCACGAAGGTCGAGATCGTCAGCCCGATGAAGCCCGCGGCGCTGCGCATCGCGGGCAGCAGCCGCAGCATGTAGCTCCAGAACACGAAGATGCCGACGGACACGGCGACCGAATAGGCCACGGCGGCGAAGAAGGACATCGCGCCGGTATCCTCGAGCAGCGAGGACACGCCGAGATAGGTGTAGATGCCCGAGGCGACCGCCAGCACGCCGAGCGCGGCCGGCGTGAAGGTGTCGAGCCAGGCGATATGCCCCTCCAGTTCGCGGGCCGTCCGAAGCCCTTTCGCCTCGCCCGCCGTCAGCCTGCGCGATGCCTCACTCACCCCAACCCCCGTTCCTGCCCGAAGCGCGCCACCGCGCGGCGCCCCACGGTTCAGACCGCAACCGGCCCGCCCCGCCAAGCCAGAATTGCGTCATTCGGGGCTGGGTTCAAACACGTTCTGTTCAGCGGCGCCCGGGTGGCGGGCCGGGACGCCATTGTGGGGCACCGTCTTCTCGCCGTAGATCGGGGCATGCCGGGTGCGAAAACCGACGCAGCCGGAATCGCGACAAGAGATATCTTTACTCGCGTAATATATTCGGGGAACCTGTCAAGGGTTGCAAGGTCAGGACGGTCGGGGCGCGCGGGGCCCCGCGGGGCGAGAGATGAGCGAACAGAAGATCAGGAACATGGAGGAGTTCGCCGCGCTGAGCGGACTCTCGCGGCCCACCGTATCCAAGTATTTCAACAACCCGGCCAGCGTGCGGGCGCGAACGCGCGAGCGGATCGAGGAGGCGCTGGAGCGGTACGACTTCCGCCCGAACATCTATGCGGTCAACCAGAACCGCAGCCTGACCAAGAATGTCGGCATCGTGGTGCCCTATCTGGCCGACCCCTTCTTTGCCGAGATCGCGCGGATCCTTCAGCGCCGCTGCATCGGCGCGGGGTTCTCCCCGATCCTTTACAGCGCGTATGGCGAGCAGAAACTCGAGGTCGAGATCCTCGAAGGGCTGACCGCGCTGAAACCCGCCGGCGTGTTCCTGGCGCCGCTGGGGCGCCTGTCGGACAGAAGCGCAATCGAGCGGTTCTGCCGCGACGTGCCCACCGTGCTGTTCGACAGCAATGTAGAGGGGATGGGCGAAGCCTTTGTCGGATCGGACAATTTCAGCTTTGTGCAGCAGACCGTGGACTACCTGTGCCGGACCGGGTCGCCACCCTGCTTCTTCGAGATGCGCACCCCCGCGAACCCCAACGCCAACAAGCGCCGCCACGCCTATCTGAAGCTGATGGAGGATGCGGGGCTGGAGCCGCATGTGATCCAGGTAGAGGGCGAAGGCTGGGGCTTCGAGGAAATCGGGCGGCGCGGCGCGATCGAGCTGATCGATTCGCGCGCCCTGCCCACCGACACGATCCTGTGCAGCAACGACCGACTCGCCATCGGGTTCCTGTCGGCCTGCTACGAGCGTGGGCTGCGCGTCGGGCGCGGCGAGGGATGCGCGCTTCGGGTCGCCTCGCATGACGATCACCCCTTCTCGCGATTCACCTGCCCGGCGCTGACCACGGCCGCGCATGAATACGAGTTGGTGGCCGACAAATGCATGGAAACGCTGTTTTCCCTGATCGAGGCGGGCGGGCGGTTCTCGACCCGCGACGAGACCCTGATCCCGGCGCGACTGATCCTTCGCGTCTCTGCGTGAAGCCTCTAATTTACGCGCGTAAAGATTTTTGTTGACGCGGGCCATGCCTGTTGCGTAGCCTTCTGCCTACAAAGCATCCAAACCAGGGAGGAAAAGGATGTCCCGCACCACCGCGCTTCGCGCGTCCTGCGCTCTTGCGCTCTGCACCTTCGCAGCCGCCGCCTCGGCCCAGGATACGACGATCACGATCGCCACGGTCAACAATGGCGACATGATCCGCATGCAGGGCTATACCGACCGCTTCACCGAGGCGACCGGGATCAATGTCGAGTGGGTCACGCTGGAAGAGAACGTTCTGCGCCAGCGCGTGACCACCGACATCACCACCAAGGGTGGCCAGTTCGACATCATGACCATCGGCATGTACGAGACGCCGATCTGGGGCGCCAATGGCTGGCTCGTGCCGCTCGACGGGCTGTCGGCGGAATACGATGTCGACGATATCCTGCCCGCCATGCGCAACGGCCTGAGCCATGACGGCACGCTTTATGCCGCGCCCTTCTACGGCGAAAGCTCGATGGTCATGTACCGCACCGACCTGATGGAGGCCGCCGGGCTCGAGATGCCCGAGGCGCCGACCTGGGAGTTCATCCGCGAGGCGGCCGCCGCGATGCACGACCCCGCGAACGAGGTCTATGGCATCTGCCTGCGCGGCAAGCCCGGCTGGGGCGAAGGCGGCGCCTTCATCACCGTGACCGCCAACTCCTTCGGCGCGCGCTGGTTCGACGAAGAGTGGAACGCCCAGTTCGACCAGCCCGAGTGGGAAGAGGCGCTGACCTTCTTCGTCGACCTGATGAACAGCTACGGCCCCCCGGGCTATGCGACCAACGGGTTCAACGAGAACCTGTCGCTGTTCCAGCAGGGCCGCTGCGGCATGTGGATCGACGCAACCGTCGCCGCCTCTTTCGTGACCAACCCCAACGACTCGAGCGTGGCCGACAGCGTGGGCTTTGCGCTGGCGCCGAACAAGGAAGGCGTGGACAAGCGCTCCAACTGGCTCTGGGCCTGGGCGCTGGCGATCCCGGCGGGCACCCAGCAGGCCGACGCGGCGCTTCAGTTCATCGAGTGGGCGACCTCGAAGGACTATATCGAGTTGGTTGCCGAGAACGAAGGCTGGGCCAACGTGCCGCCGGGGGCGCGCACCTCGCTTTACGAGACGCCGGAATACCAGGAAGTGCCCTTCGCGGAAATGACCCTGAACTCGATCCAGGCCGCTGACCCGACCAACCCGACGGTCGATCCGGTGCCCTATGTCGGCATCCAGTTCGTGGCCATCCCCGAATTCGCGGGCATCGCGACCGAGGTCAGCCAGGAATTCGCGGAAGTCTATGCCGGCCAGCAGTCGGTTGCCGAGGCGCTGGAAAACGCGCAGGCGCTGACCAACGACGCCATGGAAGCCGCCGGCTACCGGTAATCCTTCCTCCCCACGGGGGGCGGCCAAAGGTTGCCCCCCGACCCTGCCCGTCGTGTAGAATTCCGCAATTCCCGCGGCCCCGCCCGCCCACAGGAGAGGTGCGTCCATGGCGACCCAGCATTCGCGTTCCGCGGCCCGGCTGATGATGGCGCCGGCAGTTGTGCTCCTGCTTGGCTGGATGCTGGTGCCGCTGACCATGACGCTCTGGTTCTCGTTCAAGCGCTACCTGCCGATGCGCGGAGACTCGCTGGAGAACGGGCTTCAGTGGGTCGGCTTCGAGAATTACGTCCGCTTCATCGGCTCCAGTTCCTTCTGGCCCAGCGTGCAGGCCACCCTGCTGATCGTGGGCGGGGTGCTGGTGATCACCGTCGTCCTGGGCGTGCTGCTGGCGATCCTTCTGGACCAGCCGTTCTGGGGCCAGGGCATCGTGCGCATCCTGGTGATCGCGCCCTTCTTCGTCATGCCGACCGTGTCCGCGCTGGTGTGGAAGAACATGATGATGGACCCGGTCAACGGCATGTTCGCCCATATCTGGCGCTATTTCGGCGCGACCCCGATCTCGTGGATGTCGGATGCATCGGTGCAGTCGATCATCCTGATCGTGTCCTGGCAGTGGCTGCCTTTCGCCACGCTGATCCTGCTGACCGCGATCCAGTCGCTCGACAGCGAGCAGCTCGAGGCGGCCGAGATGGACGGCGCGCCGGTACTGTCGCGGTTCTGGCATATCGTGCTGCCGCATCTGGGCAGGGCCATCACCATCGTGATCCTGATCCAGACCATCTTTCTGCTGTCGATCTTCGCCGAGATCTTCGTGACCACGGGCGGATCGTTCGGGACGCGCACGCTGACCTACCTGATCTTCCAGCGGGTCGTGGACAGCCAGAACATCGGCCTGGGTTCCGCGGGCGGCGTCTATGCGATCATCCTGGCCAACATCGTCGCGATCTTCCTGATGCGCATCGTCGGCAAGAACCTGGACAAGTGAGGGGCTGATCATGGCACGCGCAGTATCCACCCGCCGCAAGATCGCCACCACCGGGCTTGCCTGGGCGATCGGGCTGTTGATCTTCTTCCCGATCTTCTGGACCATCCTGACCAGCTTCAAGACGGAAGCCCAGGCGATCAACAACCCGCCGCTGTTCTGGGGCTTCGACTTCACGCTCGAGAATTACGCCGTGGTGCAGGAACGCTCGGACTACATGCGGTTCCTGTGGAACTCGGTCATCATCGCCGGCGGCTCGACGCTGCTGGGCATCCTGATCGCGGTGCCGGCGGCGTGGTCGATGGCCTTCGTGCCGTCGAAGCGGACCAAGGACATCCTTCTGTGGATGCTGTCCACCAAGATGCTGCCCGCGGTCGGCGTGCTCTATCCCATCTCGCTTCTGTTCGTGGAGTTCGGGCTTCTCGACACCCGCGGCGGGCTGATCGTGGTGCTGATGCTGATCAACCTGCCCATCATCGTGTGGATGCTCTACACCTATTTCCGCGAGATCCCCGGCGAGATACTGGAAGCCGCGCGCATGGACGGCGCGGGGCTGAAGGAAGAGATCCTGTTCGTGCTGACGCCGATGGCCATTCCCGGCATCGCCTCGACCATCCTGCTGAACGTGATCCTGGCCTGGAACGAGGCGTTCTGGACGCTGAACCTGACGGCCGCCAACGCGGCCCCGCTGACCGCCTTCATCGCCAGCTATTCCAGCCCCGAGGGCCTGTTCTACGCCAAGCTCAGCGCCGCCTCGACCATGGCGATCGCGCCGATCCTGATCCTCGGCTGGTTCAGCCAGAAGCAACTCGTCCGCGGCCTGACCTTCGGCGCGGTGAAATGACGCCCGCCCGAGACGCCACAGGACACTGAAACACCCGCCCTCAAGTAGCGAAGCGGCAGGGCAACAAAGTTGGGAGAACCGGCATGGGACGCATCACGCTCGACAAGGTGCGCAAGACCTTCGGTGAGGTGGAGGTCATTCCGCCCCTCGACCTGACCATCGAGGACGGCGAGTTCGTGGTCTTCGTCGGCCCCTCGGGCTGCGGCAAGTCCACCCTCCTGCGGCTGATCGCGGGGCTGGAGGACGTGTCGGGCGGCGAGATCCGCATCGACGGCAACGACGCGACCATGGTGCCGCCCGCCAGGCGCGGGCTTGCGATGGTGTTCCAGTCCTACGCCCTTTATCCGCACATGAGCGTGCGCAAGAACATCGCCTTCCCGCTGCGCATGGCCAAGCTGGACGCGGCCGAGCAGGAGCGGCGCGTCAAGGCCGCGGCCGAGGTGCTGAACCTGACCGACTACCTGGACCGGCGGCCCGGCCAGCTGTCGGGCGGCCAGCGCCAGCGCGTCGCCATCGGACGCGCCATCGTGCGGGAACCTGCGGCGTTCCTCTTCGACGAGCCGCTGTCGAACCTGGATGCGGCACTGCGGGTGGGCATGCGGCTGGAAATTTCCGAGCTGCACAAGCGGCTCAAGACCACCATGGTCTACGTCACCCACGACCAGGTCGAGGCGATGACCATGGCCGACAAGATCGTCGTCCTGCGCGCGGGACGGATCGAACAGGTGGGCAGCCCGCTGGAGCTGTACCGCACCCCGCGCAACCTGTTCGTGGCGGGCTTCATCGGCAGCCCGAAGATGAACCTGATCCCCGGCGCGCCGGCAGCCGCGCGCGACGCCGCGACCATCGGCATCCGGCCCGAGCATATCACCGTCTCGCAGGATGCGGGCGAATGGCAGGGCAAGGTCGGCGTGTCCGAACATCTGGGATCCGACACGTTCTTCCACGTCACCTGCGAGGGGATCGCGGAACCCGTTACCGTGCGCGTCGGCGGCGAGATCGCCCTCGATTACGGCGACCGGGTCTTCCTGACGCCCGACCCGAACCAGATCCACCGCTTCGATAGCCAGGGGCTGCGCATCGCATGAAACGTCTGGACGGAAAGACCGCGCTCATCACGGGCGCTGCACGCGGCATCGGCCGCGCCTTCGCCGAGGCCTATGTCCGCGAGGGCGCCCGCGTGGCCATCGCCGACATCGACATCGCCCGCGCCCGCGAGACGGCCGCCCAGATCGGCCCCGCCGCCATTGCGGTGGAAATGGACGTGACCCGGCAGGACAGCATCGACGCCGCGGTGGCGGAAACCGTCGCAGCCCTTGGCCAGATCGACATTCTCATCAACAACGCCGCCATCTTCACGGCAGCCCCCATCGTCGAGATCACCCGCGCCGACTATGATCGCGTGTTCGACATCAACGTCGCCGGCACGCTTTTCACCATGCAGGCCGTGGCGCGCCACATGATCGAGCGGGGCATCCGGGGGCGCATCATCAACATGGCAAGCCAGGCCGGCCGCCGGGGCGAGCCGCTGGTCGCCGTGTATTGCGCCACCAAGGCCGCCGTCATCAGCCTGACCCAGTCGGCGGGGCTGAACCTGATCCGGCACGGCATCAACGTGAACGCCATCGCCCCCGGCGTGGTGGATGGCGAACACTGGGACGGCGTGGACGCCTTCTTCGCGAAATACGAGGGCAAGGCGCCGGGCCAGAAGAAGCGCGAGGTCGGCGATGCCGTGCCCTATGGCCGCATGGGCGTGGCCGCGGACCTGACCGGCATGGCGATCTTTCTCGCCTCTCCCGAGGCCGAGTACATCGTCGCGCAATGCTACAATGTCGATGGCGGCCAATGGATGAGCTGATGACCCTGACCCGCCCCGAACCCCTGTCGAACGCCACGCTGGCCGACCTGCCCGAAGGGGTAGAGCGCCCCCGCTACGACCGCCACGCGCTGACCCCCGGCATCGTGCATATCGGCCTTGGCAATTTCCACCGCGCCCACCAGGCCTGGTACACGCACCGGCTGATGCAGGAGGGGCTCGCACAGGACTGGGCGATCCTTGGCGCGGGCGTCCGGCCCTATGACGCTGCGATGCGCGAGCGGCTTCTGGCCCAGGACTGCCTGACCACGCTGATCGAGCTGGCACCCGACCACCGCGCGGCGGAAGTGACCGGCGCGATGATCGACTACCTGCCCATCGAAGAGGGGAACGGCCCGCTGGTCCGCGCCATGGCCGATCCGCGCATCCGCATCGTGTCGCTTACCGTGACCGAAGGCGGCTACTACATCGATCCGGTCTCGGGCTGCTTCGACGCGGGCCACCCCGATATCGCCCATGACGCGGCGCAGCCCGACCGCCCCCGCACCGCCTTTGGCGCGATGGTCGCGGCCCTGCGCCTGCGCCGCGCCGCGGGCCACCCGCCCTTCACCGGCCTGTCCTGCGACAACCTGCGGGGCAACGGCGCGATCCTGCGCCAGACGGTGGTGGGTCTTGCCCGACTGAGCGACCCCGACCTGGCCGACTGGATCGACACGACGGGCGCCTTTCCCAATTCCATGGTCGACAGCATCGTGCCCGCGACCGGCCCGGAGGAACTTGCCCTGGTGCGCGAGATGGGCATCGCGGACAACGCCCCCGTCACCCACGAGAATTTCCGCCAGTGGGTGATCGAGGACCGCTTCTGCGACGGGCGGCCCGACTGGGACCGGGTGGGCGCGACCTTTACCGACGACGTCCACGCCTACGAGATGATGAAGATCCGCATCCTGAACGCCGGCCACCAGGTGCTGGCGAATGCGGGCGAGCTGCTTTCCGTTCCGACCATCGCGGACTGCATGGCGCATCCCGCGATCTCGGCCATGTTCCGCAAGGTGCAGACCGAAGAGATCCTGCCCCATGTGGACGGGGTGCCGGGCATGACGCCCGGGGCCTATCTGGCGCTGATCGAACGGCGCTTCGCCAACCCTGCGATCCGCGACACGATCCGCCGCGTGGCCTTTGACGGCTCGTCGCGGCACCCCGGCTTCCTGCTGCCGATCCTGCGCGACGGGCTGGCCACGGGTGGATCTGTCGAGGGCCTGGCACTGGTCGAGGCGCTCTGGGCGCGCATGTGCGCGGGCCGCCGCGACGACGGCACGGTGATCGAGCCGAACGACCCCCACTGGGCGCAACTGGCGGCCGCCGCCGACGAGGCCCGGAACAGGCCCGGCGCCTGGCTCGCGCAAGGCGGGCTTTACGGGGATCTGGGACAGCACCCGGCCTTCGCCGCCGCCTTCGAGCGCTGGCTCGGCCTGCTCTGGCGGACCGGCACCGAGGCGACCCTGACCGCCTATCTCAAGGCCGCGTAACACCCGCCTTCTCGGCCATCCGGTCCCGCGCGGTCCACGCGCGCGCCCCGCGCTTGCGGCAGGGCGGGCGCGGACCGGCTGTGCCCACCCTGCCCCGGTGCCCGACACCCGTCCGACCCAAGGCAAAGCAAACCCCCGACAGGCACCGCTGGCGCCGGGTCTTCGCACGATGATTTCCGGATGGATGGTAGCGGAGGAGGGACTTGAACCCCCGACACGCGGATTATGATTCCGCTGCTCTAACCAACTGAGCTACTCCGCCGAAGCCGAGGCGGTGTTTAGGCATTTGCCGTGGGGGCGTCAAGCGGGAAGGTGGACATTTAACAGAGATGCACGCGGAACTACGACCTTCGGCCCAACACCACGCAATGGCTGATGGTCGTCGTCACCGGAACGTATCGGATGCGCGTTCGGCACATGCTCCCTCTGGTCGCTATAGGCGCCTTATTTTACCGCTTATTCCAAAAACCCGAGCGTCGTTGCGTAATTGACCGGCGTTTTGACCTAGGATCGGTTCCGGTTTTCGGGAACCTCTGCTTCACTCTCCAGCTTGATAGAAACATCTCCTGATATACGCTTCGCGATTTCAATATGACTGGTCGAGCTCGTCGCAGGAATTGCACTGTTTTCACGGGGGGGGGGGCGTCCTCAGAGTCATGAACCTGCGCGCGCTAGCCGAGCTGACGGAAGCAGCGCAATGTATCCGGATAATGCGAAGGCACCTTGCATTTATTCGCCCGAATGTCAGGCGGGGTGAGCTTGCAGCTATAATCGGCTAAAGCACTACGTTCGGCGTGACGGCGTTGCTGACTGCTTGGCTGTAAGCCGGGCCACTGAACCTGCAGCGGCTTTTCGGACCCTCGCACTTGGCCACGGCCGGCCAGTTCGCGCTGGACCTTAAGGTGGGCACTACGCTCGTGGCGACTATCATATCCATCTAAAAAGCGGCACTGACGGTGCCTAGCCAGCCTATCAAAAACGGAGATCCACGGGCACGCGTCGATTGGGTGCTCAACTTGAGCGCGGCAGTCCAAGTGTTGGGAACCGCTTCTACCATCGGTTTTGTTTTCGGGCCGTGGGCCGTCACATTGGTTCTTGGCCAAAAGTTTGCTTTGACCGGGCGCCAGCGGCGGCGGGCATAGTCATCGATGCACCGATAGCGCTTCCGACGAACTTCGCCCCGATGCTGGTTGTGCGCGGGCGGCGTCGGGCGACCATGCTAGCTGCAGGCTTGGGTTGCGTGGTCTTGATTGCTGCATTTCCGCAAGCCAAAGTTTCTATGTATACGAATCGGCCGCGGCACTGCGATTGGCCTGGGTTCTCAGGGCGGCAGCTCCGGTACTGTGGGGCTCAAGCACAGAAGCGAAATAAAAAGTCGCGGTTGCCCCATGTATGGATTGAAAATTATGGACTCACACACATTGCACTTTTCAAATGGCAGATTTGTCAACGATGGGAAGCCTAAGGTTTCCGTCGCCGTAATGACCTACAACCAATCAGATTATATCTCTGAAGCACTTGAAAGTGTTTTGTCACAAAATACTGACTTCGCAATTGAGATTTTAATACATGACGATGCCTCCACAGATGGTACACAACAAATTATCGATACATATAGGAGTAAATATCCTGATATAATTAGGACAATAAAACAAAAAGAAAACCAACACTCACAAGGTCGTCGAATTATAGAGATACTTTGGCCAGAACTGCAGGGGGACTACATTGCGCTACTTGATGGTGACGATTGCTGGACGCTCAAAGATAAGTTGGCGAGGCAAGTCAAGTTTCTCGATGAAAATCCCGATTGCGCACTCTGCCAGGGACGAACACGTTATGTGCAGGGAAGCAATCGGCGGAGCATCAGATCTTTCCCACCCCGCCGCCATAGACAAAAGCGCCGAGAATTGGAACACATGGCGCCCGGCAACTTCGTGCAGACCAGCAACGTGATGATCCGCAAGAGTATGTTGCCAGCTATCCCGGAAGGGTTTGAATGCTTGCCCTTTGGCGACTACGCGTTGTTTGCACTAGCAGCTCAAAGCGGCTGGATTGGATATATTAACGAAGAAATGGCTTTTTACCGAATACACAGTAATAATATGTGGGCACAAACACCACTAGAAGATCGCCTAGCAAAGACAGAGACCGTTCGCGCATTCATTGCGACCCGACTACCTCCAGAACAACGAGATCCTTGGTTGATTCCGTTAAAAAAAAGCGGCTTCTTGCGAAAGATGCTGAGAACGGCAATTAAAAAATTATTTGATCGGCAATAATTTAAACATGCTTTCATTTTAATCTTTAAGTGAATTTTAAAATAATTATTTTCCCAATACTGGTTTTTAGAAAAGAATTTGATCTCCGCCTCTTTTCTTTAAGATATGCGACAAAGAAGCCCGTTGGTGAGCGGCATGGCCGGTCTGGACGAGGGGATTGGCGTTGATCACATACTGAGGTTTCATGTCTACGCCTAGTTCTACGCCTATGCCTGCGACTAGCAGTTTGCAGTAGGTCTGACGTTGCCCCTCTGCCTAATCCACTTTGAGGTAGGCTTTGCCCCAACCGCGAGGACCAGAGATGAAGCGCAGCGGGTTCACTGAAGATCAGATCATCGGTATTCTGAAGGAGCACGAGGCAGGGGTTTCCGTCGCTGATCTGTGCTGCAAGCACGGCGCCAGCAATGCGACGGCCTACATCTATGGACGGCTCTCCCTTTGCAAGCGTTCGGAAGCAGTAATCGATCGTGACGGGTGCTGACATCTATCCGGCGTCGCCGGTCGATGGTGGCGCGCCCAAATGGGTAATCCGCGAAGCATGGCCCTCGACAAATGGTCGGCCTCTTGGGCCTTTATAAAAGCCAGGGTCTCCATGCACCGGATCCGTCAGGTCGATTCATTTCCTCTTTCGCCTGCACCTCAAACCGTCACGCATCAGGTCGCGGGGCGGTATTCCTCATTTCTGGCCAGCAGCACCCAGATAACGCGCGCATTCTTGTTGGCGACGGCGACAATGGCTCGGTTCATCCCTCGGCGTTCCCGCAGTTCATTCACCCACCGGGTGAACCGATCGGTCTTTCCGGCCGCGGTTCGCACGACAGCACGGGCGCCATGGACCAGCAGGGTCCTCAGGTGCTGGTCGCCGCACTTGCTGATCCCCATGAGGACCGTCCGATCTCCGCTGGAATGCTAGCGCGGGACCAGCCCAAGCCACGCGGCCATGTGACGCCCGTTGTCAAAATCGCGCCCGTCACCCACTGCGGCAATGACGGCGGTGGCGGTCTAGGGGCCAACGCCGCGGATCCGTCCAACGCGCTGGCAGGCCTCGTTCGCGCGGAAGGCCTGATCGATGCGCTGGTCGAACTCCTGCATCCGCTTGTCGATCTCGCTCATCAGTTCCAGAAGCGAGGGCAGGATCTGTCGGCAAAGCCCTGACAGATCGTTGACGATCTCGGGGATCATGCGCGGGGCGCGCGCGATCGATTGTCCAAAGGCGATGCCTCGATCCAGGAGAATCCCCCGCATCTGGCTGACCAGTGCGAACCGGTGGTTGACCATGTGCCGGCGGGCCCGATGAAGGGATTGGATGTCCTGCTGGGTAACGCTTTTCTTCGGCACGAAGCTCATGCGCGGCCGGATGACTTCGATGGCAATCGCCTCGGCGCCGTTGCGATCATTCTTCTGCCGCCGCCCAAAGGGATTGACATGCTGGCGGGGGGGGGGGGGCGATGATCCTGACTTCGAGACCGAGGGCCTCGAACTGCCGCTGCCAGAAAAAGGCCTCGGTGCAGGCTTCGATGCCGATCACGCAGGCCGGGATCTCCCCACGGCCCGCAGTAGCGTTTCTCGTCGCACGCGGCGGCGGAACTGGATTTCTCCATGTTCATCCAACCCGCACAAATCGAATACGTTCTTGGCGAGATCAATACCTATGGTCTTGATGGTCATCCTTCCCTCCTGTGTCTTCGATACCCCGATCTTGCGACCGGGGTGGATCCCATCAACTGGAAGGCCAAGTTCGGCGGCATGACGGTGTCAGAGGCCAAGCGCCTGAAGGGACTCGGGGGCAAGAACGCGCGCCTGAAACGGCTGTTGGCAGATGCGATGCTGGATAATGCCGCGCTGAAAGACCTCCTGGGAAAAGTCGTGACGCCCGCGGGAAAGCGGCAAGCGGTCGCGCATCTGGTGTCAGGCCACGGGATGAGCGAGCGGCGGGCGTGCCGAGTAAGGCATCAAAGACCGGCAGCGACTCGCGGCGCTTCAGCCTCCTGCTATAAATCGTACATCCAGATGCATCAACGACATGCACATCGAAAACATTATTGGCGAGGTCGAGGCCAACAGTGGCACGGGTCATGGTAAGCTCCTTTTGCATCGTGGGACCACCATACGGTCCCTTCTCAGGAGCGGGGCCGTCTTCCCGATCAATGGCCGCCTGCGCGACGAGCTGTTGAACGAGACGCTGTTCCCATCCCTGAACCGCGCTCGCGGCCTAGGTTCTGAACTCATAAACGGGATTCCCGTTGTTTTTGGTCTGTGATTCACTTCTGGCAGGAGGTGGTCATGGCGTGTTTTGATCTGTCGGACTTTGAATGGGAACTGATCCAGCCGCTGTTGCCGAACAAGCCGCGCGGTGTTGCGCGGGTGAATGATCGGCGGGTGCTGAACGGGATCTTCTGGGTGCTGCGGACCGGCTCGCCTTGGCGTGACCTGCCGGAGCGCTATGGCCCGCCGACCACCGTCTACAACCGCTTCAACCGGTGGGCCAAGGCTGGCGTCTGGGTGCGGGTTTTCGAAGCCCTCGCCGAGAGATCGCCGGACAGCATGCTGCTGATCAACGGTTCCATCATCCGCGCCCACCAGCAATCCGCGGCGAAAAAGGGGGGTCGGATCACACCCTCGGTCGCTCTCGTTGGGGATTGAGCACCAGGATCAACGCGACGGTCGATGCGCGGGGCCTGCCCGTCGCCATCACCCTCTCGCCCGGGCAGGCATCGGACAAGGCGGCGGTGGCAGGTCGGCTCGCCTTGCACCCGCGCCCGGGCGATGTAGTGGCAGACAGGGGCCATGATGCCCGCGCCGTGCTGGACCTGATCGAGGCACATGGCGGGCGCGGTGACCTGCTCCCCTGAAATGTCCGCGGTTATAGGTTAGCTCTGTTCAGGGTTTGGTCCTCTTTCGACCGTTGGTGATACTCCCACGGTGTGAGCCCGTCGAGGCTCGTGTGGGGGCGGTGATGGTTGTAGTCGTCACGCCACGCCGCGATCAGGCTGCGGGCATGGCGCAGGTTGGCAAACAGGTGCTCGTTGAGGCACCCGTCCCTGAGGCGGCCATTGAAGCTCTCGACAAAGCCATTCTGCATCGGTTTCCCCGGCGCGATGTAATGCCATTCGATCTGGCGCTCCTCCTGCCAGCGCAGGATGGCGTTCGAGGTCAGCTCGGTCCCGTTGTCGCTGACCACCATGCAGGGATGGCCTCTGACCTCGGCGATATGATCCAGTTCTCGGGCGACGCGGTGACCGGAGAGCGAGGTGTCGACGACGGTCGCCAGGCATTCCCGGCTGAAGTCGTCGATCACGCAGAGCACCCGGAAGCGGCGGCCATCGGACAGGCTGTCCGAGACGAAGTCCAGCGACCAGCGCTGGTTCGGTCCCTGCGGGATCGCCATCGGCGCCCTGGTCCCCAGTGCTCGCTTGCGACCGCCCCGTTTACGGACTGTTAAGCCTTCCTCCCGGTAGACCCGATAGAGCTTCTTCCAGTTCAGCGTCCAGCCCTCCCGCCGTAGCAGGATGTGCAGACGCCGATAGCCGAACCGCCGCCTCTCGCCGGACAGTTCCCGCAGCCGTTGGCGCAACTCCCGGTCCTCCGGCCTGGTCGGCTGCCGCCGATACACGCGCGGGTCGATCCCGGCCAAGGCACAGGCCCGTCGCTGCGAATAGCTCTTCTCCTTCATTGCCCAGTCCACGGCACGCCGCCTCGAACCGGGCCTCAGAAGTTTTTTCCCAACATCTCCTTCAGCGTCGCGACATCGAGCATCTGTTCGGCCAGCATCCTCTTCAGCTTCGCGTTCTCGGCCTCCAGCGCTTTCAGCCGCCGAGCATCTGACACCTCCATGCCGCCATATCTCGAGCGCCACTTATAGAAGGTCGCGTCGCTGATGCCGTGCTTGCGGCACAACTCCTTCGCGCCCAGCCCGGCCTGATGCTCCTTCAAAATGCCAATGATCTGCTCTTCGCTGAACCGGCTTCTCTTCATCGTCTGTCTCCTCGTCTGGAGAACAGGCTAACCTCAAAACGAGGACATTTCAGGGGAGCAGGTCAGCGGGCACATCCCGACCCAGCGCGACAGGAAGGTGCAGCGCTCCGTCGATCCGGCGATCTACCGACAGCGCAACCTGATCGAGCGGTTCTTCAACAAGCTCAAACACTTCCGGAAGGTCGCCACACAATACGAAAAGACAGCCAGAAACTACCTAGCCGCAATCCTCATCGCTTCGTCTCGACTATGGATGCGCCAGTATGAGTCTGCGTCTTAGGGCAAGGATTACAACACCTAACGCCCGCACTCCCGCCTCGGCTGGCAGACACCTGCCGCGTTCGCCCAGACCTTCACACCACAACGGGGTCTGACGCTGCGCAACTCACAAAGCTCCACGCCAGCCCCCCCCAGCCGCCGTTGCCCAACCCGCCCAAACAGGCAAAACTCAAACCCGGAGTCTCGCTCAAGCTGGATAAAAGTTGCGGGCAACGTCATCCGCAACCGGGTACCGGTCGCGAACAATAGCGGCTATATATTGAGGATCGGTATGGCATTACCTATGCGGGAACCAATGTCAATTGGGAATTGGATCACGGTATGTATTTATCCGATGAGTGAAAAATAATAGATTTGTAGTGGATCTTTATTTTAATAAAATTACAGGTATTTTTTATTTTTTTCGCCTGATCTTACTTGAAATAACATCAAAATCGACCCACATCATCATATCCAAAATTGACAAGTCAGAGATAAATTTGAAGCTTCCTGTCTCGTACTCTACATCAATATGCTTATGAAAAACCAGTTGTACGCCGCTCTTTTCAAAAATGCTTGAGTCGTAGAGAAATTGCCCGCCCGCAGCGTTTATGTAGGTCTTAGCCCCTAACTTGTTACAAAGAAAAAGCGGCCAGCCCCCTCCGGCATGAAGTACGGGAGGCTCAAAATCTAAGTCAGAAAGACGAATTAATTCAGTATCTATATTAAATATTGATTTAATCGAGTTGATAATTTCGAAATTTAAATCTCCTAAATAAACTTGATTATCATTTATATTATCCAATAATGATATTACGTATTTGTAGTTTGGCGCCTCTACTTCGTAAACTCTTAGCTTTTCCTTGATCTGCGCCTTCCAGTTTTTCGAATTATCAATACGACAATCAGCAATCGACGTTTCTAGTCCATCGCGACGCACAGGTATTGTCAGCCAGCTCCAACCCTTATTGCGATCGAGTATACGGTTCCTATTGGCCCATCCACCGCGTGAAAATTGAGCAGTATCAAAAGCGATCCAAATATCACAACCCGCCATCATTCGAAAATATTCAATATAAGGAAATAAATATGGCTGCATCAGGCCTAGTTTCACCTAATATACCTCGCTAGATCTGTATCCATAATATCATTCATAACCTCAATCTTGACTTCATCCGGCAGTTCGCTACGCCAACTCTGGGCCACTTCTGGAGATCTGAAAACTGAAAACACATTGGAGTCGTGTCTAGAATGCGAACGCTTTAAAAAGGATGCTACCTCCTCTGACATCTTCAAGTTCATGAAATCGAAAAGCGTCGATGTCGTTTCGATCGGTGATGCGACGAGGTCTTCATAACGAAACACCAGCACCTGGTCCGGCCTCGATGCTTGAGCTTCTAGAAACATTCGGGCAGCGCGCTTCCAATCGTCAAAACCCCAATACTCGCCAGGCCCTTCTGATCGCCGCCCCGCCCCGTCCCGCCAGTGCGACAAAAAATCCTTCCCCGCGGGAAATTCCTTAGACTTCCTCCAACTGTTCAAATGGCCGCACGGGTGGCGAATTATAAAGGCGATTTTTGCATCCTTAAACAATTCAACTGACCTTAGATACAAATCAAAAAATCGCGTGTCTTTAATAAATAGCCTTTCAATTATCGAAAAATCTTTTTCAATCCATTCAAGCTCTCCCTTTTCACGCCGCCAGTTTTGAGTCATGAAAGGGTCTTGGTTTGAATTTACGGCCTGACGCAAGCACTCACGCCAATCTTCAACTTCTGATTTTCCATCCAATTTATTTTTTAGGGCATATGAGTAATTGGGAGACAACCTCATCAGAACTTCAGGTGCTGATTCAAATATCTGTGACAGCCAAGTGGTCCCCGACCGAGGCATACCTAAGAGGAATACTGGAGCTTCGACCAGCGCTTCGAGCTTATCAAGCGGAATATTTTCTTCATTCATTCTATTCTTTTCACACTCACAGGCAGTGCCGTTATAGCAATCGCTCCCTCCAGCTCCCCATCGCTCAACCCTCCCACATCCGGATGCGTCGGAATGTTGAACAGCCGTGCAAAAAGCGCATGCGCCCTGGGCGCGGCCTCAATCGGGGCGAGAGGCTGGTAATACTTGGCCAAACGAAGCCGCGTGCTCTGGCGCAACCGCTCCAGTGGCACGGGGTCGGTGGCCAGATACATCCAGCTGGTCGCGGGCGGGGAGCGGTCGTCGCCCAACAGCGGCTGCAATCCCAATCCGGTTGCGATGCGCCGCACGCGGGCAGCCTGCTCCAGATAGAGTGGAGCCCAATCCGGGGCACGCTCCAGCCGGTCGATCTGGAAAGCGCAGGCTATGTCGGACAGCTTCCCGTTGTTCAGCCAGGCAGCCGGATCCGACGGTCGTGCGCCATAGTCTATAAGGCCATAGATCGCTTCTGCCGCCTCGGCCGGCACGACGATCAACCCGCCCTCGCCCGCGCCATATGGCTTGGTGTGATGCAGGCTGAAACTTTGCCACGGCCAGTCGGGAATATCGCGATCGACTCCGGCTGCGTTATCGATGAGAAGCGCCTTGTCGTTCTGGCCTGCGAATTCCACATAGCCCGTGAAATCCCGCGCCAGCCCGAAAGGATTGACAACGACGATACCGTCATAGGTATCCGGGTCGAGCGCCCGCAATGCAGCAAGGTCGAGCATCCCCCGATCGTCGCAATCGACGAAACGCATGTCGGTGAAATAGCCACGCCCCAGGTTGGCAAAACTGAACGCCGACGCGACCCAGCGCAGCTTTCTCCCCGCAGACACAGCCTGATGGCGTGCCATCGCCTCGAGGCCTATGCCACCATTCGCGCAGGGCAGCACCGCTCTGTCGGCGGGCAGGTTGAACCACTCCGAATAGCGGTTCGCCAACATGTGATAGAGCGGGCCGCGATTGGCCCACTGGTTCTCCGTCCGGCAAACATGCAGAAGCTGGCCAATCCGTTGCATGTCAGGGACCTTGGCCTCGATGAACGCGATACTCGTATCTGTCGGGGTGTCACGCATTCCCGGGTATTGCCCTCAACGTTTGCCGATACAAGTGTCCGCAACGGATCGCGGCGTACTCAGATGCTGTGCAGCACATCAAATGCTAGCCAAGCCTTCATGCAATTGCGAGGGCTTTCATCGGCACAACAAGAAATCGCGTACCGCAGTCTTGCCGCGGCGTCGTCGCTTTTGTTACCGCTTGCTCCCGCAATTCCACCCGCCAGCGTCCATCACACAGACGCACCGCCCTACCCCGACATCCAACGGAATGCTCCCCCCCCTGACACCCTCCCCCCAGGCGGTTCCGCGTGTCGCGGTCCTGATGGCGACCTTCAATGGCGAGCGGTGGATCGAAGCGCAGATCGCCTCGATCCTGGCAAGCGAGGGCGTGGCGGTGCATGTCTTCGTCTCGGACGACCTCTCGACGGACCGGACGGTCGAGATCGCGCGGGCAGCCGGGCGCGCGCGCCTGACCGTGCTGCCCCCGCTGCGGCAGGGAAGCGCCGCGCGGAACTTCTTCCGGCTGCTGCGCGACGTGGACTGGAGCGGCTTCGACCATGTGGCGCTGTCCGACCAGGACGACATCTGGCGCGCGGACAAGCTGAGCCGCGCCACGGCCCGCATTCGCGCCGATGGGCTGGACGCCTATTCCTCGGACATCACCGCCTTCTGGCCCGATGGCAGGCGCAGATACATCCGCAAGAGCCACAAGCAGCGGCGCCTCGATCACCTGTTCGAATCCGGCGGGCCCGGCAACACCTTCGTCCTGCCGCGCGCCTCGGCCGATGTCCTGCGCAAGCGGCTGGGGATGATCCGCTCCGGCTGGTATCTTGGCCAGGTGCGCCTGATCGCGGACATCGCGGGGGCGCGGACGGTGCCGGTCATGGAGTATGTGCGCGACCCCCGGCCCACGCGCCTGTGGGTTCCGCTGCTGCATTTCCGCAAGTGCCGGCGAAGGCTGCGAGAGGCGTTGATGCTGCTCCTGATCCTGCTCGATGCGGGGATCCGGCGAAGGTCGTGACGGCGCTCAGGGCCGCAGGATGTAGCGGATGGCGGAGAGGGCGCCGACGCTCTTGCGGTGCCTGAGTGCGAAACCGAGCCGGCCGCGCATGTTCCGGGAGGCGGCGAGGAATTCCGTCAGCGTGCGCGAGGCGTCGGCCGGGAGGTCTGCGCCATGGACAGCCCTGAATTCCTGCGCTTGAGAAAGGCAAGAGGGATCGCGGGACCGTCTCAACGCCTTTAGTCCACGCTGCAAGACCCCCGCGACACTGCTTCGAAGACCGACGTGGTTCGCTCCGTGCTGGCGGTAGAGGAGATGACTCTCGTTGTCATATCTGGCCGAACCGTTCGCACTTGCGGTCAGTGAAAGCCACCAGTCGTGCATCAGAATCTGCGACGATCGAACGGGAAAGCGCAAGTGTTCGAGAAATTCGCGATCCATGACGCAGGTGCATCCGGTCGCGTAGTTCCCTATCAGCGTGCTCGCCAAACTCTGATCACCGGCATGCCGATACCGTGACAGGGGTCTGAGTTCCTCGTCCACCAGATTGAGCGCCGAGCAGTACAAACCCGAACCGGACCTCTGGAGGCACTCAATAGCCCGCGCGATCTTCTGCGGTTTCCATACGTCGTCCTGATCCGAAAGCGCGTAGTAGTCGGCCTCGATTTCCCTCGCCCACTCGAGAAGCGTAAGGAAGCTCCGCGCCGGTCCAAGGTTCTCTCCAACCACGACGCGTATTCTCTCGGGGCCGTAGGATCGGAGAATTTCCACCGTCGCATCACTTGACCCATCGTCACGGGCAAGGATCGAAATAGTCCCGTCGAAGTCCTGTGAAAAAATCGAGTCGATCTGTTCCTTCAGAAACTTCTCACCGTTCCAGGTGGACAGCAGAACGAGGACTGGCGGATTGTTCATCTGGCGCTCAACCCGTCTCTTTTACACGATCAGGCCGAAGCACATCAACCGCAGATCCCGCCCGCCGTCACCATGGCCGGCGTGTTCACCACGAGGATCGGCGCATACCCCGCATCCCGGTACATCGACGCTTGCAGCCTTTGCAGGTCGCTCAGCGTTCCGTCCGGAGAGAACAGGCAAAACACAAATCAATCGAGGTGTCCCATCCGTCCTTGTGACCTTTCCGACAAGTCGAGAACGCGAAATCCCGCCTTCGCGACCGCCCCCGGTATGAATTCCCATGCGGTGGGTCGTTCGTGAAGGAATTCATACCGGTATCAGTCTAGCGTTGTTCAGCCACTTCCTCAACATCGTTCCCCAGATGACCCAGGCTCCTTCTGTTTCTCGGTACTGCGGCTGGTACCTTGCTCTCGGCACAAAAGGGTTTAGGCCCGAAGAAGTGTCTCCACCCTGCCTCCGATCAACGATTCCGCGCACGAATCCAGCCACTTGGCACTGCCGAACATCCCTAAGTTGTTCTGGAAATTCCTCCCTCCATTTGCGATCTCGTTATCACGGCAACAAGGAGCACCGGCATGGCACTGCATTTCTTCCCCGACCCAGCCCCTGCCCCAAACAGCGTCGAGGAGGAGATCGAACGGCGGCACATGGAGTTCGTCGACGGCTTCGGCAACGACGGCTTCTTCGAGGAAGCCCTGGTCGTTTCGCTCAAGCAGATAAGCCGCATCTGCACGGTCTATTTCGGCGAGGAGACCGCCAATGCCGGCCTCGACCTCATGGTCGGTCGTTACTTCTCCGATAACGTGGCGAAGGGCGGCTGGGAATACGCGCTCGAGGAGGAATACAGCGGGATCTATTCGGAACTGCCGATAGGCCACCTGTTTCACGACCTCGATGCCTATGCCAACTACGGGATCGTGCTGACGCCCGCGAGGGACGTGGAGACCCGCGAGCGGATCCTGCGGCGCGACGTCCAGAAGGCCGAGGAGTTCATCGAGGCGATCCCGCTCGAGGCCTGGGGGATCGATAACGAGCATGCCTTGCGGCTGGTCAGGAAGGCCTCGGCCCGCCTGAAGCTTGACCTTGGGCAGCCGGTCAAGGCCGAGGATCTGGCGCTGCTTTCGGGGCTCGCTCTGCAGTCGATCAAGAACCGGCTCTCCGGCCGCTCGAAGGAGATCAACGGAAACCGCAACCGGATCGACGCGCACGAGGCGCTGGCGTGGCTGTCCACGCGGGAGGAGTTCCTGCCCTCGCTCTGGCGCGAGCAGGACGACACCAGCAAGATCGAGTTCCTCGATGGAGACATGGAGGGCGCCCTGTTCGTGCCCGTGGCGACGGATGGCAGCAGGTTCGAGCCGGACATGCACAAAGACGGCTTCTATTACGTTGGGAACGAAGGTCATGAACGCCGCTTCGAGGACTACGACGAGGCGCTCGAGGCGCTCCAGAACATGATGGTTCCGGTCTGGCGTCGTCCGATCGAAGGCGGGAACTGGACACGGGTCCGAGGAAGAAGCTGGGACCGCGTTCCGTGCGAGTGCCTCAGAAAGGCCTGACAGGCCCCAGATACCAGTGACAGTGAACCGCCCCCGTTTCGACCGGACACTTTCGTCCTCGATACTCTTCCTTACCCCAATCGATCAGATTTCCGCTGGAGCATCGCCTGCAGCGAGCGCACGTTACTGTAGCCAAGCCCGCGGGCGACAGAAGAGATCGGCTCGCCCCGCGCGAGACGCTCCAAGGCTTCCGTCAGTCGGGCCTGGCCACACCAGTCACCGAAGCTGATCCCGGTCTCGTCACGAAAGCGGCGCGTGAAGCTGCGGCGGCTCATCCCTATCATATCCGCTATGGCGTCGAGCGGGACGCGCGCACCGAGGTCTCCGATGACTGTCTGACACACGGTTTGCAGCCGGCGATCCCGGGGCATGGGCAAAGCCAGACGCGCTACAGGAGCACGCTCGATTTCATCGGCGAGCAACGCAGCGATATGCCCCCCGCGTCCATGGAGGTCATAGTCGACCGGTTCCTCGCTCAGTGCGCGGATCAGCATGTCGAGCAGTGGTAAAATCCGAATAATCCGGCAATCCTCCACCGGCTCGGTAAGCGCGTCCTCGGACAGGAAGGCCGTGTGCATGGACACCGGCCCGTGCATCATCACCCTGTGCATCACGCCCGCCGGGATCAGAAGTGCGTGCCCCTCAGGGACCAGCCAGGTGCCGAAATCCGTAGTCGCCGTCATCAAGCCGCGAACCGCGTAAAGAAGTTGAGTTCTCGGATGGCTGTGCGTCCGGGTAGAGGAACCGGCCGCGAAATCCTTCGCCATGAGTGCGACGGGTTGCTCGATCTCCTGGTAATCCGCCGAGTCTATGGACCGCATGACGCCTCGCAACTTGGCCCGCTTGATGCCAACTTTGGCCCCAAGCGCTCATCGGGCCATTTTATGCTGGTTGCATCCAACACTCGACAGCAAAAATCATGACCAACCAGATCCAGGCCCGCCGCACCATCGTCTTCGTGAACGCAGCACATGCGTTCGATCACTTCGTGATCCTGATCTACCCCACGGCGGTGATCGCAATGGCTCCCGAGCTGGGATTGAGCTATGCCGCGTTGATCGGCCTCGCCACGGGCACCTTCCTCGCCTTCGGACTTTTCTCGCTGCCCATGGGTTGGCTGTCAGGGCGGCTCGGGCGGCGTAACATGCTGGCGGCCTTCTTCCTTGGATCCGGCATCTCGCTCTTGGGGCTTGCGACCGCCGCCACACCACTTGTGCTGGGGGCCTGGTTGCTGGTCCTGGGCGTGTTCGCCGCCATCTACCACCCCGTCGGAACCGCGATGCTGGTCAGCAATGCGCGCAAGCTTGGGCGCGACCTGGGCTGGAACGGGGTCTGGGGCAACCTTGGCGCCGGTCTGGCTTCGGGTGTGACCGCGTTCGTGGCGGCCTGGTTCGGCTGGCGCGCGGCGTTCGCAGTGCCGGGTGTGGTATTGCTGGCCATGGGAGCCACTTTCCTGCTCATGGTCGAGGATGACCGCGCGAACGCCCACACCCGCAAGAATGACGTTCCGACGATACCGGTCACGCGCCCTCGCCTTTTGATCGGCCTTTTCGCGCTGGCCCTCCTGGCCGGCGGCTTCACCTTCAACATGACCACGATCGCGCTGCCCAAGGTGATAGACGAAAAGCTGGGGCTCGACCTGCCGCTCACGCTTGTGGGGACGCTGGCAACCATGACCTTCCTGTTCGGAGCGTTGACCCAGCTGCTCATGGGACGGCTGATCGATCGGCATCCCCTGCCGGCGATCTTCGTCGGGCTGTCCTTCGTCCAGATGACCGGCCTCGTTGTGGCGAGCCTTTCCACGGGTGTGGCGCTGATGGTCGGGCTCGCGTTGGCCATGGTGGGAACCTATGGTCAGGTGACGATCAAGGATGCGATCGTCGCCCGCTACGTACCTGCAGAACGGCGAGCGACCGCTTACAGCATCCGCTATTTTGTTGGCTCCTCGGTTAGCGGGCTCGCCGCTCCGCTGATTGCCTTCACCTATGGCTTCGGCGGGTTCCCGGTCGTGCTCGGCGTGACGGCGTGCTTCGGCATCGCGATCTTCGTCAGCGCGATCCTGTTCCGGTGGGCTGCGACCCCACCAAGACCGCAACTCGCGACAGCCTGAGCCGTCTGGCAGGAGAGGTTCGACTATAGGAGGAGGCTGTTTCCTCCGTCAGCTGAGCTGTCCGACCGGCTGGGTGCGCTCTTGAGCAGCCGAACATTCGGGGGGTGCTGCAGGTCATCACGGGCGAAACCCGGAACGACAACGGACTCTGCGGACGCCATCGCTGCGATGCACTCCCATCACGGCAAGATTGCGCCGAGCGGACGTCCGCTTCGTTCGCACGGCAGAGCTTTGTTCAAAGAGCAGCGAAAGTCGGCATCCCGCCCCTCGGTAAGTGGCCCCGGCCCAGCGCTCCACGACAGAAGGTCCAACGCACCAGAAAATCACGAACCTTGGCCTGCTCCGCGAGAGCTCCTCGCCCTGCGCGCCAGATCTTGCGGTACCCAGCAGGCCAGCCGCCCTGCCCCGTCCAAGAATTCCTCACTCCACCGCTGTCAGTTGACCAGACGCTCTCTCGGCTTCTCGGTATTGGAACGCGTACCGAGGCCCCGAAACGCCGCCGGCTACCCCCATTTTGGCGCCTCCATTCGGCCTCAGAACACCGATTTTACGCATAAATCCAGCTACTTGGTACCGCAAAGCATCCCTAGGTTGTTCTGGAAATTCCGGCCTCCACCTGCCACTTCGGTGTCGCGGCAACAAGGAGCACCGGAATGGAAACGCATCACACCCCCACCTCTCACAGCGTCCAGGAAGAGATCGAATGGCGTTACCTCGCGTTCGCCAACTGCTTCGGCAACGACGCCTTCTTCGACGGAGCCCTGATCACCTCGCTCCAGCAGATCAGCCGCATCTGCGCGGTTTATTTCGGCGAGGAAACGGCCAAGGCCGGGATCGAAGCGATGGTCGGCCGCTACTACCCGCAACCGGTAGCGGAAGGCGGATGGGAGCTTGCGCTTGAGATGCATTACAGCGGGTTCTACCCGGAACTTCCAGCCGGCGACCTGTTCCACCGCGTCGAGGCCTATGCAAAATTCGGGATCTTGCTTACGCCCGCGAGGGACGTGGAGACCCGAGAGCAGATCCTGCGGCGTGACGTTGGGATGGTCGAGAGGTTCCTCGCCGCCATCCCGCTCGAGGCCTGGGGGATCGAGAACGAGCACGCCGTGAAACTGGTGCGCAAGGCTTCGGCCCGTCTGAAACTTGATCTCGGAGAACCAGTCAGTGCCGAGGATCTATCTTTGCTCTCGGGCTTCGCACTGCAGTCGATCAAGGACCGGATGGTCGGGCAGTTTGCGGAGATCCCGGCAGAGGCGGCCCTGGCCTGGCTCTCAACACACTGGGGTTTCCGGCCCTCGCTCTGGCGGCAGCAAGACGCTATCGCGACGCTCGACGTCCTCGAAAATTATATGGAGGACGCGATCTTCATCCCCGTGGCCACCGACGGGTCGAGCTTCAGGCCCTATGAGCAGATTGACGACTACTACCACGTGGGCGCTGAAGGTCATGAGTACCGGTTCGGCGTTGCTCCCTGTCCGACGACCATCTTCACTATCGCCATGTTGCTGATGGGGTCCTGGCGGGCGGTCAGATGGCTGTTGACCCTGCCTGGCCTCTGGGCTGCTGTGGGCGGCAGTGCGGCGATACTGCTCGGCGTGCCGCAGGACTTCGCGTTGCTGGCTGCGCTTTTGCTGCTACTGCTGTTTGCGGTTGCACGTTTCGCGGGTCTGGGGTTCTCCCGTCACGCAGGGTCTGTCGGCTGATCCACCACTTGTCTCAGGGCTGTGACGCCCAGCGGGGGTGCTGGTCATCCACGACGAACGGATGCGCGTGACGACGCGCGCCCTTGAGGTGGGGGTGGTCGAGCGGCAGGTTGTCGTGGCTGTGCTCGAGGATCTCGGGATCTTCCTTCGGCCAGAGCCTCAGGGCTGCCAGCGCGCCGACACCCGCCAGCGCCGCGAGCGTCCCGAGGGCCGCGACCGGTCCGAACTGCGTCATCAGCCAGCCGGAAAGCGGATAGGTCACGAGCCAGCAGGCATGGCTGAGCGCGAACTGGGCGGCGAAGAGCGCAGGGCGATCCTCCGGATGGGCGGAACGCCGCAACAGGCGGCCGGAGGGCGTGAGCACCGCCGAATACCCCAGGCCCACCAGCAGCCACGCGCCAAGAAGCACGGGCCAGGTGAGCCCAAGGGCGGCGACCTCTCCCGCGAGGCCGAGGAGCGTCAGCACCATCAGCGCGGCGCCGGCGACCATCACCGGTCGATCCCTCAAACGATCGAGCAGCCTCGGCAGCGCGAGCGCGGCCAGCATCGAGCCGGCGCCGAAGGCGAACAGCGTCCAGGCCAGCGCGGATGCGTCCAGCCCCAGCGTGCTGCGCACCAGGACCACCGAGTTGACCAGCACCATCGCGCCCGCAGCGGCGGCGGCGAGGTTCAGCGCCAGCAGTCCGCGCAGGCGCGGGGTCGCAAGGTAGATGCGGATGCCGCGCGTGGTGCGGTCGTAGATGCCGCGCGGCTCGGCCGGTTTCGGACTGGGAAGCAAGACCGAGACGACCAGCGCCGCCGAGGCCGCAAACCCCACAACGGTTCCAAGGAAAAGGGAGTTGTAGCTCACCACCGCCAGCAGGAGCCCGGCCAGCATCGGGCTGACGATGTTCTCGAGGTCATAGGCCAGCCGCGACAGCGACAGCGCGCGCGTGTAGCGCGCCTCGTCCGGCAGCACGTCCGGGATCGTCGCCTGGAAGGTCGGCGTGAAGGCGGCGGAGGCCGATTGCAGCAGGAAGATCAGGACATAGACCTGCCAGACCTCGGTGACGAACGGCAGGCACAACGCCACGCCCGCCCGCACCAGATCAAGTGCGACCAGGAACGCCCGGCGGTTCACCCGGTTCGCGAAAGCCCCGGCGATCGGCGCGATGCCGACATAGGCCACCATCTTGATGGTGAAGACGGTGCCCAGCACCAGGCCTGCGTTGTCACCCGCCAGATCAAAGGCCAGAAGCCCGAGGGCGACGGTGGCAAGCCCCGTACCCAGAAGCGCCACGACCTGAGCGGCGAAGAGATGGCGATAGGTACGGTCGGCAAGGACTTCCAGCACGGGGGTTACCTCAAAGGTATCGGGAGATGGCCTTCAGTTCGTCGCGGTCTGCGGCCGAGTGTTCGGCGTCGAGGCAATGATCCATGTGGTCGTGGATCAAGGCACGCTTGGCGTTCACCACGGCCTTTTCGACCGCCTGCATCTGCTGCGCGATCTCGAGGCAGGGCTTGCCCGCCTCGATCATGTCGATAACGGCACGAAGATGCCCATTGGCGCGCCTCAATCGTGCGATGAGTGTGGGATGGGTTGCGTGCACATGCGGCTTGGTCATAGAATGAAGCTATCCTCCCCCAGAGGATAGAACAAGATGGCACGATAAAGCGTGCTGCGAACCGAGAACGAGCAGGCAGGCCAAACCGGTGATACTGTTGCGGACATTCCTGCGGAGTGCGCTTGCGGCGCTACTCTGCCTGTCGCTGGCGGTGTGGTCCGTGGCGCCAAGCGCAAGTCACATCCCCTCGGTCTTCGAGGTTGTCGCCGACCATACCGAGATGATTGCCGAGCATGGTCATTCTCATGGTCTCGAGGAGGATCTCTACTGGGCAATGCATGGCCACAGCCATGACGTGGCCGACCATGATCACAGTCAGGCTCTGCTCGGGCCTGGTGCGGGCTCGGATCTGTCCTTGGGCTATCGAGACAGTCACCGGCTTCGTGCCTTCCCAGGCGGACCGCACCGGGTTTATCTCATCGAACGACCTCCGCGTGCCTGATCGCCGCTGCGCTCCCGCGGCTTGAGCGATCAATCGACACCACAACGGAGATCCATCCATGACCTTGAGTTCAATGGTCCTGCGAGCCCTGGCGCCACGCCAGTTGGCCACGCTGACCCTTATCCTGCTGGCGGCTTTCATGCTGACCGTCAGCCAGGCACTCGCCCATAACGTCACCGCGGGTGACGCGGGCTATATCCAGGAGATCTGGGGGGTGAAGATCATCCCCTTCATCTATCTCGGCGCCAAGCACATGGTGACCGGCTACGATCACATCCTGTTCCTGCTCGGCGTCGTCTTCTTCCTCTACAGGATGAAGGACGTCGGCATCTATGTCAGCCTCTTCGCCCTCGGCCACTCGGTCACGATGCTCCTGGGCGTCTGGTATGGCTGGGGCATCAACGCCTATATCATCGACGCGATCATCGGCCTGTCGGTGGTCTACAAGGCGCTCGACAACCTCGGCGCGTACCAGAAATGGTTCGGATTCCAGCCCAATACCAAGGCGGCCACGCTGATCTTCGGTCTGTTTCACGGCACGGGCCTGGCGACCAAGATCCTTGACTACGAAATCCCGCAGGACGGCCTGCTGCCCAACCTGCTGGCTTTCAACGTGGGCGTCGAAGTGGGCCAGTTGCTCGCTCTCGCCGTGATCCTGATCGTCATGGGCTACTGGCGCCGCCACCCGAACTTCATGCGGCAGGCCACGATCGCGAACCTGGTGATGATGGGCCTCGGCATCTGGCTGACCGTCTACCAGGTCGCCGGTTACATCGCTTCAACCTGATCAAGAATGGACAATGACATGAACAACGTACCCAAACCGAAGCTCGAAGATCTGCCGACCAAGGCGCAACTGCGCCGCTCCAGCATCATCGCCGGCATCGGCGCCGTCGCGATCCTGGTCACCATATACCTGCCCGCGGAACATGCCATCGACCCCACCGGCGTCGGCCGCGTGCTCGGCCTGACGGAAATGGGCGAGATCAAGGTTCAGCTTGCCGAAGAGGCCGAGGCGGATCGCCTGCTGGACGAACAACGCGCCCAGGAACAGTCCTCTAGCGCTCTTGACGCCGTCATCGGTCTGTTCGTCGGCACGGCCCACGCCCAGGAAGCCTGGCGGGACGAGGTGACATTCGTCCTCGAACCCGGGGCCACTGCCGAAATCAAGATGACCATGGAAGCCGGAAATGTTGTCGACTACGCGTGGACGGCGACAGGCGGGCGGGTCAACTTCGACCTGCATGCCCATAGCGGCGGCGAGTCCGTCGATTATGAACGTGGCGCCGGCAAGACCGACGGCGAAGGCAGCATCGAAGCGCCCTTTGCCGGCGATCACGGGTGGTTCTGGCGCAACCGGGACAGCACGCCGATCACGATGACGATCCAGTTGCGTGGTGAATACAGCGCAATCGTAGAGACGTACTGAAGCTCCCCCGTGCCCGCGGCCAGCCGCGGGCACGGTCCCCAGCCTGCAAACCCCTGCTGTCCGAGATGCTTCATGGATCAGCCGGAGAGCGAGGTCATCCCCGAACCATAAAGCAAGAGGCCAACAAGGGCGGACCCGCCCAGCACGATCGTCATGCCGAGTCTCAGCCGGAACACCGCGAAGAGCGCGAGTGCCGACAATGCAGCCGCTGCCCAGTCGATCGAAGCGAGGACCGGAAGCTCGAGCGAGAGCGGCCCGGTGTCGATCCTGCGCACGTCGGTCCAGACGACGTGGATCGCGAACCAGATCGCGAGGTTGAGGATCACGCCGACTACCGATGCTGTCACCGACGTCAGCGCGGCGGAAAGGGACCTGTTCGCGCGCAGCCGCTCCATGTAAGGCGCGCCGAGGAAGATGAAGGCAAAGCAGGGCGCGAAGGTGACCCAGGTCGCAAGAAGGCCGCCGAAAGTGCCGGCGAGGAGCGTGCTTTGCCAGCCGGCCTCGCGGAACGCGCCGAGGAAACCGACGAACTGGAGCACCATGATCAGCGGCCCGGGCGTGGTCTCGGCCATCCCGAGGCCGTCGAGCATCTCGCCAGCCCCGAGCCAGCCGTAGGTACCGACGGCCTCCTGCGCCACATAGGCCAGCACGGCATAGGCACCGCCGAAGGTGACCACCGCCATCTTGGAGAAGAAGGTGGCTATGTCGGCGAAGACGTTGCCCGGCCCCAGCGCCAGTACCAGCACCACCACAGGCGCGAGCCAGAGCGCCAGCGCCACGCACCCCGCCACGAGCGCGCCGCGCCGCGCGGCCGCCGGCATCTCGGCCATTTCCGGCCCCAGGAGCGTCTCGGAGTCGTCGACATGGGTATTGCCGACCGACCCGTGGCCACCACCCGGGGCGAATGCCTGCAGCCCGGTGCGCGCCCCGAGAAACCCGATGACGGCGGCGGCGAGCACGATGAGCGGGAACGGGGCGCCGAAGGCAAAGATCGCTGCGAAGGACAGCGCGGCGATCAAGCGCATTGCGTCGTTCTTCAGCGCCCGGCGGCCGACGCGAAAGACCGCCTGCAGCACGATGGCGAGCACCGCGGCCTTGAGCCCGAAGAAGAATGCGGCAACGAAGCCGACATTGCCGAAGATCACGTAGACCCAGCTCAGCGCCATGATGGCGACAACGCCGGGGAGGACGAACAGGACGCCGGCGATCACGCCGCCCCAGGTCCGGTGCAGGAGCCAGCCGATATAGACGGCGAGTTGCTGCGCCTCGGGCCCGGGCAACAGCATGCAGAAGTTGAGCGCATGCAGGAACCGGCCATCACCGAGCCAGCGCTTCTCCTCGACGAGGATGCGGTGCATCACCGCGATCTGTCCGGCCGGTCCGCCGAAGGAAAGCAGAGCCACGCGCGCCCAGACCCGCGTAGCCTCGGCGAGCGTCGGATAGTCGCGCGCAGTGGCATCCTCCTGCGGGGTCGCCCGTGAGGCATCTCTCATCGCGCGCCTCCCGGCCGGTTGGTCGGCCAGTTGTGCGTCTCGTCCGTGGCGTCACGCGCCCAGCGATAGAACGCATCGTAGAGCGCCATGCCGGCATCGAGCTGCTCGAGATCGTCGGCGTACATTCGAGACAAGCCGAGGGAGGCCGCGAGAAGCCCTGCAGCCTCAGGCGCAAGGTCAAGGCGCGCCGTGTCCGCCCCACGCACGATGGAAGCCAGCCGATCGAGCGCCGGGATCGAGAGCCCGAATTCCGCCAGCATCGTGTCGAAGGTGCAAAGCTCCCCGCGGTGGCTCCAGAACACCTCCTCGATGTCGTAGGGCATCGCCCCGAACAGCTCCGCCACCCCGACGACTTCCGCTGGCGCAACATAGAGGAATATCGCGCGTGGGTCGACGAAACGGCGGATCAGCCAGGGGCAGGCGATCCGGTCGATCTTGGGTCGGGAGCGCGTGACCCAGACCGTCCGGCCCTCGGCGTCGGGTTCAGATAGCTTGTCAGGATTGAGAAGTGGGAGCCCCGCGGCATCCCAGGCGGCCTGTCCACCCTCCAGATACTCGGCTGGTATGTGCGCATTCCGCAGTACGGCGGCGATGCCCTGACTACGCCTGTGGCCTTCGGCGCAGATGACGACAACCGGGCCGCTGAGGCCAAGCGCGAGGCGCGCCAAGGCATCGGGGCTGATCTCCGCCTCGTTGAGCGGCCGGGCGGTGGGAACGCGCCGCGGATCAGCGGCGCGGGCCGCCTCGGTGCGGACATCGAGCAGGGTCGGGCAACGGGGTGTGCCAATCAGCTTGGCCAGCTTGTCGGCAGGGATGGCGTCGGGCGCAGGCATCTGCGTTCCTCCTTGGAAACAAGGTTGAGGTGGAACGCGAGCTTCGGCTGTCGCCTCGTGGGGAGATCGCGGATCCCCATGGGAAGAGAATTTCGCAAGACGGGTGCGCTGTCAATTCCCGCCGCACCGCGCATGGTTGAACTGCTGGCCGCCCACCAACTGTCACCGATGGCCGATGCGGGGCAGATTGGATTATGCTTTCGGAGAGCTTCGGTGTTCTTTTTCAACTCGTGGGAATGGCTCGACTCGATCGAACTCGAGATCGCAACCGAGCTTGCCCGCATGCTCCGCGCTTTCGCCAAGACCGGGGACCTGCCGGCAGGTGCACTACGCCACGCCTCTTTTCCTCGCGCAGATCATGATCAGGATCGCCGACCTGATGGGCTGGGAGAAGTTCCCGCCCGAATGGTCGCTGGGCATCACCTTTGCCATCCTCGGCGCCGGCGTCGTCTTCTCTTTGTGGAAGACCCGGCAGGCCGAGCCGCCGCACAAGGCCAGCGTCGCGCCTGAGCACGGGCGCCAGGAGGGATGACCCCACCTGCCTGCCCGCGCCAATGGAGCGGAGGCAGGGGGGCGGGTCTTTCACAGGAGGGGGCCAGCCCCTACATCCTGCCTGTCAGCAAGGGCGATGATCATGGACCCCGACCCCAGCCCCGGACCAGAAGGGGCGACGAATGAGGACGACCAACAGAACAGCACGGCGCGCAAGGGCCGACGGCGGCTTTCGGAGATCCTTGCCGAGATCGGTCATGACGCCGCGCGCGACGACGTGTCGGTCAACGACCTGATCCGGATCCTCAAGGGGCGCGGGCGTGCTGCGCTGATCCTGCTCTTCGCCGTCCCGAACGTGCTTCCCATGCCGCCAGGCACCTCGGGGGTCCTGGGGCTTCCGCTGCTCTATCTCTCTCTCCAGATGATGCTCGATCGAACACCATGGCTGCCGCGCTTCATCGGTGAGCGCTCGGTCCCGCGTGAGCGTTTCGGCCAGATGGTGGAACGCCTCGGGCCCTGGCTCGCGCGGGCCGAGCGCCTTTTGCGACCGCGCTGGTCGCCGCTGGTGGGCCACCCGGCCGAACATATCCTGGGCGCGCTGTGCCTTGTGCTCGCGGCGGTCCTGACCTTGCCGATCCCCTTCGGCAACATCCTGCCCGCGCTTGCGATCTGCGTGATCGCGCTGGGCATCCTCGAACGTGACGGCCTGTGGATCGCGCTGGGAACGCTGCTGGGCCTTGCATCGCTTCTGATCGTGGCGGGCGTGGTCTATGCTCTGGTCAAGTCCGCGCTCTACCTGCTGGTCAACGCTTTCGCCTGACGCGCCGCGGCGCAGGCTTCACCACGGAACACAATCGCATGCTTCTCGAGATCCTGATCGTCCTTGCCCTGACCCTGGTGAACGGTGTGCTCGCCATGTCCGAGCTTGCCATCGTGTCGTCGCGGCCGGCCCGCCTGCAGGTCCTCGCCGACAATGGCAGCCGCAGCGCGGGCATTGCGCTGAGGCTTGCGGCCGATCCGGGAAGGTTCCTCTCGAGCGTACAGATCGGCATCACGCTTGTGGGGGTTCTCTCCGGCGCCTTTTCGGGCGCCACGCTGGGCGTCCGGCTTGCCGGTGCGCTGGCGGGCGCGGGAATGAGCCCGGGGCTTGCGCAGACCCTGGGCGTGGGCGGCGTGGTCGTCGCGATCACCTATCTCGCGCTGGTGTTCGGCGAGCTTGTCCCCAAGCAGATCGCCCTGCGCGCCCCCGAGGCGGCCGCCGTGCGGATCGCGCCGCTTCTGAACCTGATCGCGATCGTCGCGGCCCCGATCGTCTGGCTGCTCGACCGCTCCGGGCGGGCCGTGCTTGCGCTTCTGGGCCAGTCGGGCCGGGCGGATCGCGGGGTGACCGACGAGGAGGTGAAGCTGGTGCTCTCCGAGGCGCATTCCGCCGGCGTCATGGAGAAGGCGGAGACCGAGATGATCGCCGGTGTCATGCGCATCGCGGACCGCACCGCGCGCGGCCTCATGGTGCCGCGCCACGAGGTCGAGGTGGTCGATGTCGAGGATAGCGCCTACACGGTAATCCGCCGCTTCCGCGAAACCGGGCATTCCCGCCTGCCGGTCCGCGACGGCCGCGCGGACAACATCGTGGGTGTGCTTAAGTCGCGCGACTTCCTCGATCCCGGCCCGGCCACGCCGGGGGTTCGCGAGGTCATGATCGAGGCGCCGGTGGTACAGGACGGCATGGCCGCGCTCGACGTGCTGGAAACGCTTCGGAAATCCCCGGCCCACATGGTGCTCGTCTATGACGAATACGGGCATTTCGAGGGGATCATCACGCCGATGGACATTCTGCAGGCCATCGCCGGCGAGTTCCCCGAAGGCGAGGAGGCCGAACCGAGGCTTGTCGCACGCGAGGATGGCAGCCTGCTGGTCGCGGGCTGGATGCCGGCCGACGAGTTCGCCGACCGCACCGGCCTGGCTCTCGAGGAGGATCGTGACTTCGAGACGGTGGCGGGGCTCGTGATCGACCGGATGGGCCGCCTCCCCGACTTGGGCGACCATCTGGATCTGGGTCCCTGGCGGATCGAGGTGGTGGACCTCGACGGCCGCCGCATCGACAAGCTGCTGGCCACGAAACGCGCCGGGGACCTAAGCCGTAGTTGATCAGGGCCAGAGTACGAACAGGTAGATTCCAGAGCCGGTCAGCAGCGCCGCGCCTTCCGAGCGCGCGATCCTAAAGCCGGTCCAGGCAAAAGCCACGAGCGCGAGCGAGACGCCGATCATCACCAGGTTGTCGAAGCTCACGATCTCGACCGGCACGGCTCCGGGCGCGATCAGCGCCGTCGCGCCGCCGATCCCGAGGATGTTGTAGATGTTGGATCCGACAATATTGCCGAAGGCCACGTCGCCCTGCCGCCGCAACCCGGCAACGACCGAAGTGACAAATTCGGGCATCGACGTGCCGACGGCCACGATGGTCAGCCCGATCACCGTCTCCGAGATGCCGAAGTCGCGCGCAAGCGTCACCGCGCCACTGACTGGCCGACCTCGTTGTCGTGATGTCGATGGGGCGCATCGAACAGGTCGGCAACCCGTCCGAGATCCTCACAAAGCCGGCGACCAAATTCGTGCGGGTGGTCACTGCGCCATGAGCACCAATACGGCCGCAGGCGTTAAGACACGGGGCTGGGGAGCGCCCGTCATTGCCGGGCAAGGTCCAGCGGCCGACCGTATCCGTTGCCCGGTCCGGCACCGGACCACCTAGCTCGAGCGTTTCCGCATACGCTGCCCCCACCTCAGGCGGCTGTCTGCAGACCACCCGCAAGGATCGTCTGCCGCGCGAGGACCGCCACCAGGTCCGAGCGTGTAACGATGCCTGCAAGGCGCGATCCCTCGACGACGGGGGCCGCCTGCACGCGCCCGTCCGCCAGCAGCTGGACCAGCACGCCGATCCCGTCGGTCGGTCGGACCGTGCAGAGCTCTGTCGTCATGATGTCGCACGCGCACAGGCGGCGGTCGCCTCCGGGGGCGAGGAGGTTTGTCATCGCCGCGGCAAAGCCCCTGCCCTCCCTTGTCGCGTCAAGACGCGCCCGCTGGATCAGGTCGTTCTGGGTGATGATGCCGCGCAGCGTGCCGTCGGTGTCCACGACCGGAAGCGTCTTGAACCGGTGCTTGCGGAACAGGTCCGCCACCCGCCGGGCGCGGGTATCGGGCGTGACGCTGACCACATCGCCCGACATGACCGCGCCACAGGTCAGCCCCTTGAAATGACGCCGGGCCGCCTCGGCCTCGGCTGCGGCAAGGATGCGCCCGAAATCCTCGGCGCCGATATTGGCGCTCAAGTTGAAGCGGTCGAGGACAGCTGCGAGGTCCTCGCTCGACAGCCCGAGGCGGTGTGTGTTCGCATCACGCATCGTTGCGTGCCGTTCCGCCACCGCCGGCTGGCGGAACGGGTACTTCCGCCCGGTCGCCCGGTTGTAGAGCACCGCGAGCGCGACCAGAAGCGCCGTGTCAAGCATCACCGGCGAGAGCACGAAGCCAAGCCCATGCGTGACCCCCGCGGGCGTTGACAGCACGGTGGCGAGCGCGACCGCGGCCCCCGGCGGATGCATCGCCCGCAGCACCGCCATGCTCAGCATGGCTGCGAGAACGGCAAGACCGGCCGACAGCTCCGGGGCAAGACCAAGGCCGGTGACGCCGATGGCGACAAGGGCCGACGCGGCGTTCCCGACGATGGCCGACCAGGGCTGCGCGAGAGGCGAGTTGGGCACCGCGAACACCAGGAACGCGGTCGCCCCGAGGGGCGCGATCAGCAGGAAACGCGCCGCCTCTCCATGCCACGCCTCCAGCAGGACCAGGATGGCCCCGCACAGCCCCAGCGCAAGCCCCGCCCCAAGCCCGGAACGCAGTGCCTCGCGCCAGTTTGGCCGTGGCATTGCCGGGCCGAGGCTGCGCAGAAGGCGCCGCATATGGATACGTATCAGTGGCGCCCGGAGGGAGCGTGCCTTCCCGGACCGTTTGCGCATGCCGTGTTCGGCAACCGCGGGCTCTTGCTTCCTTTCCGGACTGCTCCGCATCGGCTCACACCGGCGCAGGAAGATGCTGCGATAACCCGAGCGGGGCCACGAAGATTGCCGCTGCCACTATGCCTCGCTCCTTGTCCGGGGACCGGCTGATGACGCCATGGTCCATGCGCGTGCGGTCCCGTGAGACGGGACGCCGGGCGCGGCATCCACCGCGCTGGTCGCTCGTTGCCCGAGACAAGCCAGATTGACAAGCCCAAGGCGTGTCTGCGGCCGCCGCCAAGGTCCGAATGCTGGTCGCGCTCTGGCGGTGCAGGACGAACGCCCATGCAGGGCGCGATGGCTTTGCGCAACCGCTGATCCGATACCCAGCCGCGGGGCGGGACACGCGTTCTTTTTTCAAGGCATCTGCCTGGGGCGAATGCGGCAAGGGAGGCATCCGGGCGCCCAGCCACACGCATGGAGCGCACGTCTTAATCACTGTTGCGTCAACACGAGTCGTGCACAGAAACAAACTCTCGCTCCTGAACGAATGGAAAGCCGCGAGACCGAAATCTTGCTTCGTTAAACCCAACAGGAGACGACCATGAAATTTCTGACCGGAACCCGCCTGGCACTTGGCCTTGCTCTCTCATTGGCGGCACCGCTTGCGTATGCTGCGGATGAGCATTTTCTGGCTGAAGGAGCGGCCGTGGGTGGCTATGACGTCGTCGCATACCACACCCAGAACAGCCCCGCCCTCGGTTCGGCTGAATTCACTTCGATCTATCAGGGTGTGGAGTGGCGGTTTGCCAGCGCTGCTAACCGCGATCTTTTTGCAGCCGACCCCGCGAAATATGCCCCGGCCTACGGCGGGTGGTGTTCCGCGGGCGCCAGCAAAGGCAAGAAGGTACCCACGCGGCCAGACCTGTTCGCGATCGTTGATGGTCAGCTCTACCTGAACAGCTCGCCCGCGGCACATGAGGGGCTTTTCCTCAAGGATACCGCTGGCGTCATCGACAGAGGAGAGAGCAACTGGAAGCGTATCTTCGCCACTGAAGCCGACAAGCTCTGAAGACTATTGATCAAGGCCCGCGCACCGGAACGTCGGCTGCGCGGTGCCATCCTGACCTGCGTCCGCTGGTCCCTCGATCATAACAAGGATCTGCAGGCCAGAGATGGGCATTCGGCCTCACGTCTTGCGCAAACGCGTCGGGCGCGAAGCCGTCAAATTGCTCAAGCATCCGGCGCGCTTGGGTCAGCATCCGGTTACCTAGCGACGAGTGTGGCCTGACCTCCCACACCTCGGGCGTGACGGCGACATTCCCGTAGAGCACCCCGATCGGCCGCCTTAGCGCGAGCAGACTGCGCAGCGCCGGAGCCGGGCACCCCACCGCGCCAGATGGCCGACCTGAGAGGCGCTGAGAGCGGCGCAGGAGCCGCGAGTTATGTTGCTCATATGCAACACTCACCCAGCACCCCTAGCGGCCGTCAGCGACGGGTTTCTGGGGCCCTCAGGGTGCAATGCGCCCTGAGCCTTGGACAGCCGGAGCTCAGGACTGCTCATTATCACCGCCAGGTATAAGGATCCGTCCCCTTCGCACCCAGAATTGCCTCTACCCGGCAGCATGGGTCCGTGGCCCTGACCAAGACTTCCAGCCTCTCCCGGCTCCGCCGCCACCGATACAGGCGGTGAGCGGGAGCGAGCCTCCGCGGCGAGGGCCCCGCGTCGGGTCTGATGATCTCTATGGTGGGGCGCCAAGTGTCGATCCGGAGGGAGGGAGACGAGAACGGCAGATCCATCGATATGGACCGGCTGTTAGAGAGGATCTCTTACGAGACGACGAAAGACCCGAACCGGCCCCCAGGCTGGGACAGGCACTGCAGGCTGCACCATGGCGACCGGCCTCTCCTGAACAACCGTCCGTTCTGAAAATGCGCTGAGAGCGGTGCAGGAGGCGCGAGTCGTGTTGCGCATATGTCACTATGCCGGACACACCTAGCGGCCGTCAGCGACGGGTTTCTGGGGCTCTCAGGGTGCAATGCGCCCTTAACCTGGGACAGTCGAACCTCCGGACGACACCCGACCGCCCGTATGTATAAGGATCGGCCCCCTGACCGCCCGGAATTGCCGACACCCGGCAGCATGGCTCCTCCGTCCTATCTAGGACTTCCAGATTCCGTCCCACGCGCTTCCCACTGATGCCGCTCGAGAGCGGAGACGAGCCTTTCCCCAATCCGCTCTGCCAATCCGGCGAGTTCCTCCCAAGCATCGTACAGCGATCGTGTAAGGCCCATCCGATTTTTCGGACAACCAGAGGACCCGCAAAGCGAGGTTCACGATCTCGCCGTGGCTCCTCCGCTCTCGTGACGCGCATTGCCGAATGCGCCTCCGGCCGTAGGGCCGGAGGCGTTGTCGTCATCAGCCCACGGGAACGTTTGCCACCGTCCCGTTCCCTCGCACGAAGACGGCGGCAACGGCGCTGGCCAGCAGTCCGACGACGGCGGCACCCAGGAAGGCGGCCCGATACCCCGACAGGACATCTACGGCCTCGTGCGGCGTGCCGGCGAGTTGCGAGGCCGCTACCGAAACCATCACGGCGAGTCCAAGCGCAGATCCCACCTGGTAGGTCGTGTTGATCAGACCGGAAGCCAGCCCGGTATCCTCGGGTGCCGCGCCTCCCATGCCGGTCATCGTGACTGGGATATAGGCCAGCGACATGCCGAGCGCGGCGATCAGCGAAGCCGGAAGGACCGAGGCAAGATAGGTGCCGTCTGCAGGGATCGTCGCCAGCAGACCGAGGGCGCCGCTAAGCGCCAGGAGACCGGTGATCATGACGGGCTTCACACCGAAACGGCCGATCAGGGGACCGGTGAGCTTCACCATGAACACCATGATGACCAGCGTCATCGGCAGGAGCGCGAGGCCCGACCCGAAGGCCGACAGGTTCAGCACCGACTGGAGATAGAGGTTCAGGAAGAACCACAGTGGAATCCAGGCAGCGCCCAGGAGCGCCATGACAAGATTGCCAGCCCCAAGGCCCGGTGCCCGGAACAGGCGCAGCGGCAGAAGCGGCGAACGCGACTTGGCCTGGACGATCAGGAACAGGATCAGCAGACCGACCGCGGCACCCAGAAGGGCGAGGGTCTGAGGCACCAGCCAGCCGACATGCTCTCCGGTGACGATGGCATAGACTGCCGCCACGATCGCGCCGGTCACAAGCACCGAGTCGATCACGCCGATCTTGCCCCGCGATCCCGGAATCTTCCGAAGCACGGCGGGACCGATGGCAAGCACGGCAAGACCCAGCGGGACGTTTACAAGGAACGTCCAGGTCCAGCTCATCCACTCGGTGATGACACCGCCAAGGAAGACGCCAGCGGTCCCGCCGGCTGCGGCGGAGGCACCCCAGAACCCGAACGCGCGGCCAAGCTCGGCCGGGCGCGCGCCGAAGAGGCGCATGAGAATGGACAGCGCAGCGGGTGCGATCAAAGCCGCCCCGACACCTTGCAAGGCGCGCCCTGCAAGAAGGATGGCCTGGCTATCGGCAAGCCCCGCGACCAGAGAGGACGCGGTCAGGATGCCGAAGCCCGAGAGGAAGATGCGGCGCGCGCCGACCACGTCGGCGAGCTTGCCGCCGAGCAGCAGAAGGCCGCCGAAGGCGATCACGTAGGCATTGAAGATCCAGCTCAGCCCATCGTCGGTGAACCCGAGATCGGCCTGGATGGCGGGAAGCGCGACACCAATGATCGAGGTGTCGAGGATGACGATGAACTGCGCTGCGCACAGGAGTGCAAGCGCCGCCCACCGCTTTGGATCGGGATTGGGAAGTGACATCGGAGGAAATCCTCTGGTTGCAGTTGGACCGCAGCGATTCGTGCGGCTGCCCAGCTTCCTCGGGGTTCCAATGATGGCAGGGTCAACGCGCCTCCCAGCGTGTCAGGGGGCGCCATGCGAAGATTTCCTCGAGATGCTCGATGCTCGTTCGGTTCGGCATTGACCCTCCCTCCCTTGGAGGCCCGAGAAGGTGATTCGACTGACCACCATTCACCCTGGAGAACTCCGATGACCGATTCCGTTCCAGTCCCTGTCCGCCCCTCGCTGCTCGGACATCTTCTCAGCATCCTGAGAACCGCGACGCTCGAGCGCATGATCCTGCCTGACATCGAAGGCACTGATATAGAGGAGCAAATCCTGCTGGAGTCTGATCTTGTCCGGACGCCGCCCCTTCTGTGTGCCGCTCCAAAGCCACCGTTTCTTTGACCGTTGCACGAAAACCCTGTTGACCCTCCAATGATGGGAGGGTGCAGGAAGGATTCGATCCCGGCATCGCCGGACTGAAACGGAGCCATGCCATGAATATCGGAGAAGCCTCGAAGGCGACCGGCATCTCGGTGAAGATGCTGCGCTACTACGAAGAAATCGGTCTCGTCCGCCCGGCCCTCAGGGCGTATTCGGGCTATCGGGTCTATTCGGACAAGAACGTCGCGATGCTGCGCTTCGTGCGGCGGGCCCGCGACCTCGGGTTCCAGGTGAAGCAGATCGCGTCGCTTCTGGATCTCTGGCAGGACGGAAGCCGCGCCAGTGCGGACGTGAAAGCGCTGGCGCTCGACCACGTTCGCGAACTGGAGCAACGCCGCCGGGAGCTCGATGAGATGATCGGCACGCTGCAGCACCTCGCGCATCACTGCCATGGCGACAGCCGACCCGACTGCCCGATCCTGACCGGCCTGAGCACAGAGGAGGAAGTGCCCGCCAAGCCGGCGCGCAAGAAGGCCTCGCGCCGAAGCTTCGCCGTAGCAGGCTGACAGCTCTCAGGCATTGGGGCTGTCCGCGGTCAGGACGCTGGCAGTAGATTTCCGGGCCCCGGAGGGCAGACCATGATCGGCAGGATGTGGACGACACGTGTCGACGAGGCGCGTGCCGCCGAATACGAGGCGTTCGCCAGAGAGATCTCGCTGCCGATGTTCCGTCAGCAGCCCGGATTTCTTGGTGTCGCCATGATGCGCCGCGGTGAGGATTGCGTGGTGCTGACCCTTTGGCAGGATGCGGGGTCGGTCGCGGACCTTGCCGGATCCGACTCCTACACCCGGACCGTCAGCGCGATCCTTGCCGCGGGGTTCCTTCAGGGAGAGCAGACCCTGGAGCGCTACGACGTCCACCTGCTCGCCGACTTGCCGACATAAGGCGCGCACGTCCAGCAAGCGTCCGGACTGCTCAAGGTCACAACCAAGAGACCACGTGCCACGAGGATACCTCCCTCGTGGCACGTCGCTTTTTCTGCGTCTCAACTGGCGGCTGCGACGTCGCTGGCCCCCGCTGCATTCTCAGGCGTGAAGAACACGTCTGCGTGCAGATCGGCCGACTGAAGGCCGGAGGCCAGAACGACGTCCGTCAAGGCGTCGATCATCACCGGCGGGCCGGCGGTATAGACCTTCCAGCCGTCCAGATCCTGCAGGTCTGCGCGGATGGCGGCATGCAGAAATCCTGTCCGCCTGACGGTAGGCGCTGACGGCGCCGACAGCACGGGCGTCACGCTCATGTTGCCATGCTGTGCCGCGAGGGCGGCCAGCTGGTCGAGACCATAGAGGTCGCGCTCGTCCCGCCCGCCGACATAGACGCGGATGGGCTGGCGCATGCCCTGCGCGACGGCGCTTTCCAGGATCGACAGGATCGGTGCAAGCCCGGAGCCGCCGGCCACGGCGAGGATCGGACCGGTATGCCCGGTCCGCAGGTGCGCCGTGCCGTGGGGGCCGGTGATGCCGAGGCGATCACCGACGCGGAGGCGGTCATGGATTGCCGTCGAGGTTCGCCCATCGGGTACGCGCCGGACGTGGAACTCAAGTACCTCTGCGCCCGGCGGGTTCGCCATCGAGTAGTCGCGTGCGGCCACGCCCGGCAGCTTGAGCGTCGCGTATTGGCCGGGCGCGAACTGAAGCGGGGCGCCGTCCACCCGGAGCCGCAGGCGCAGGATGTCGTGCGTGAGAAGTTCGGTGCCCACGACTTCCGCAGACATTTCGCGGACAGAATGGCTTACTGCGTGCTCGTCCCCCAACCAGGCCACGCTCACCGGACCCTTCGGCACGGCTCGGCAGGGCAGGATCAGGCCACTGTCGCGTTCCTCGGGAGGGAGCGCAAACCGCGAGTGATCGAGAAGATCAACCTCGCCGCTGGCGAGGCGCGACTTGCAGTTGCCACAGCGGCCGGACTTGCAGCCATGCGGGTAGTCGATGCCTTCGGCCAGCGCAGCCGAGAGGATCGTCTGTCCGTCCGGCACCGTAATGGTCCGGCCGATGTTGAGAAGGGTAACTTCAGACATTTCTCGATACTCCATTGCAGGAAAGGGCGCACGAAAGGGCGCAGGTGACGATGCCGGTACCGCTTGCGGCGGCGCAGGCACACACAGTCTCGACGAGCGAGACAGACGACGCAGCCGGGGTGTGGCGCAGGACCAGGACGGACAGGATCGCGGAAACTGCTGGCGCGACGAAGGCGAGCGACAATGCGGGTCCGACCCCGATCTGCGTCTGCAATGCGCCGATGCCGAAGTAGAGGAGGCCCGCAAGAGCGAAGCCGAGACCGAAGACCATGCCAGCGGCGGTGGCGCCGGCACGCGGCGCGAAGTCCTGCGCGGCGACGACGAGGATCGGGGTCGCCGCGTAGCTGAGCGCCCCCGCCGCGGCGAGCGCGGCGACGAACAGGGTCGTTCCCGGCGTGAGCCAGAGCAGCGCAAGGAAGGCCGGCATCCCGGCGGACATCACGCCCGCGAGCAGCCAGGTCCGCGGCAGGCGCGCGGTGAGGAACCCGACGCCGATGCCACCGGCCGCGGCGGCGAGCGAGAAGGTGCTGAGCGTGCCGGCGATTGCAGGATCGCCCCCGGAGAGTCCGTGCCGCTCCATCAGGTAGAGCGGCAGACCGTTGAGGACCGCCGTGGCTGGCAGGAAGGCAAAGGCAGTGGCAAGCGTGATAAGGCCGACTGGTCCGAGAACGAGGCGCATGTCGAAGCGCGGGGCTGCTGCGACCTTGCGGACCGTGTTCTCATCGTTGCGCGGCGCGAAGGCGTGGATCGCTGCCGCAGCAAGGACGCCGGGCAGGATCAGAACGAAGGGCAACGCTGGCCCGGCCAGGTCGCGCGCGACGGCGATGAGGCCCGGGCCAGCGGCGTAGCCGAGCATGCCGCCTGCGGAAAACAGGGCGACGGCAAACTCCGGCCGCCGGGCGCCGCGCCGCACCAGCATGGATCCCGCGGGGTGGATTGCGGCTGAGCCGAAGCCGGCGACGGCGACAAGAGCAAACAGGAGCGGCGCGCTCGGCACGACGGCGAGAAGACTGAGCAGTACCGCGCTGAAGAGGACGCTTGCTGCGGTCACGGGAACCTCACCGAACCGGTCCGAAAGGCGTCCGAGCAGCGGACCCGGAAGCGAGGCGGACAGCGCGAAAAGCGCCACGAGGCCGGCCAGCGTCGCCTCGTCGAGCCCGAGCTGGCGATGGAAAGTCGGAAGCATCGCGGGCAGGAAGGCGGTATAGGCGTCGTTGACCGTGTGGCCGAACGTGCCGAGGACCAGAGCGCGACGTCCGGTGTCGACGCGCGGCGGGTCGAGGGTCAGTTCGGCCATGTCCCCAGCTCCTTCAGGCGGGCCTCGATGCGGGGCTTCTGGTCCTCGAACGTGCCGTAGGTGAACCAGTCGCCGATCTCGGTGATCGGGGCTACGCGCACTCCGAAGCGGCGTTTGGCCTCGTCCATCACGGCCTGATCGGTGAGATCGCGTTCGGCGTAGGCGATGCCGAGGCGGGCAAGCCAGGCCTTGAGCGTGCGGCAGTCCGGGCAGGTCGGGGTGGAATAGACGGTGACGGTCATGGCGGGTCTCCTCGGTTGGATGGTGATGGGGTAAAGGGGGCGTCCCCGGTCGGGCCGGGGACGCGGGAGGTTCAGCGTGTCGCTTCGGCCATGGGCGCTGCGAACCGGCGCAGCCGGAGCGCGTTGCCCAGAACAAAGACCGAGGACAGCGCCATCGCGCCGGCGGCGAAGACGGGCGACAGCAGAATGCCCGACACCGGCCAGAGCGCCCCGGCAGCAACCGGGATCAGCGCGGCGTTGTAGGCGAAGGCCCAGAACAGGTTCTGCCGGATATTCCGCATCGTGGCCCGGCTGAGCGCAATGGCGTTCGGCACGCCCTTCAGGCTGCCGGACATCAGCACGACATCCGCGGCTTCGATGGCAACGTCGGTGCCGGTTCCGATGGCCAGACCCACATCGGCCTCGGCCAGCGCGGGGGCGTCGTTGATGCCGTCGCCGACGAAGGCCACGGAGCCGAGAGCCTTGAGCCGCTTGATCGCCGCGACCTTGCCGTCCGGCAGCACTTCGGCCACCACTTCGTCGATCCCGAGATGCCGGGCGATGGCTTCGGCCGTGCGCCGGTTGTCGCCGGTGATCATCGCGACCTTGAGACCGAGGTCGTGCAGCGCACGGATCGCCTCGGGGGTGGTCTCCTTGATCGGATCGGCCACCGCGATGATCGCGGCCAGTCGCCCGCCGATGGCGGCGTAGAGCGGCGACTTGCCTTCATCGGCAAGCCGCGCGGCGGTGCTTGCGAAGGCGCTCACGTCATGGCCCAGCTGTGCCATGTAGCGGTCGGCGCCGATCTCGACGCGGATCCCTCCGGCCTCAGCGGTGACGCCGTAACCTGTCACGCTCTCGAACGAGCTCAGTGCGGGCAGGATGAGCCCTTCGGCTTCGGCCGCTTCGACGATGGCGCGGGCGATCGGGTGTTCGGACTTGGCCTCCACGGCGGCGATCCGGGACAGCACGTCGGCACGCTCGAACCCGTCCGCCAGGACGAGGTCGGTCAGGGTCGGCTTGCCTTCGGTCAGCGTTCCGGTCTTGTCGAGCGCGACGACCTTGGCATCCTGCAACCCCTGCAGCGCGTCGCCCTTGCGGAACAGCACACCCAGTTCCGCCCCGCGCCCGGTGCCCACCATGATCGAGGTCGGCGTGGCAAGGCCCATGGCACATGGGCAGGCGATGATCAGAACGGCCACCGCATTGACGAGACCGAAGGTCAGTGCCGGATCGGGGCCGAAGAAGAACCACACGCCGAACGTCAGTGCGGCAAGCGTCATCACCGCTGGCACGAACCACATGGTGATCTTGTCCACGAGGCCCTGGATCGGCAGCTTGGACCCCTGCGCCTCCTCGACCATGCGGATGATCTGCGCG